>NZ_CEXLVS010000004.1:0-49942 GCF_982684285.1 Salinicola sp.
GCCCCGGGCGATGATTCATCCGCCGCGACGCGCGCCCGGTACGGGTCATGGTGTGCCATTGATCGCGGATTCGTCCGGTATTGAGCCGCAGCGGTCGCCGAGCGCTGACCTCCTGCTGCGGGGCTCGCGGACGCACCGGCAGCAGTTTCGCCAGGCCGTCCGGCGTGGCGAACTGGCCATCCTCGAACAGCCGGGCGGTGCCCCTGGGTGCGCGATCGTTGACTGGCCACTGGATCGGCGCCAGCGCCTCGTAACCGGCACGATCGAGCGCCGCGAGGCCGGATATGTCGAACAACCTGGCATCCTCGCCCGGTTTGTCGGAGGGGTTCTCGAAACCCGAAAGCCGCGCATTTTCGGCGAAAATATCGGCGGGATGCGTATAGGCAAACGCCTCGCCAAAACCCAGCCCGGCCGCGACCTGGCTCATGATCCACCAATCGTGGCGCGCTTCACCGGGCGGCCGAAGCAACCCTCGCTGGCGCGAGATCCGACGTTCGGAATTGGTCACGGTGCCATCCTTTTCCGCCCAGCTGCTGGCCGGCAGCACGATATCCGCCACTTCCAGCACTTCGGCGTTGGCCATGCAGTCGGAGACGATGACCAGCGGGCAGGCCGCCAGGATGCGCTTGATACGGTTAGCGTCGGGCATGCTGACCACCGGATTGGTCGCCATGATCCAGATGGCGCGAATCTCGCCGCGTTCGATGGCATCGAAAAGCTCGACGGCCTTGTGCCCCGGCTCGTTCGGCAACGTCGGCACGAGCGAGGCCGTCTGCCAGAAACGGGTGACCCGATCGATGGCGCCCGGGGTGTGATAGTCCATGTGCGCGGCCAGCTGGTTGGCCAGCCCGCCGACTTCACGACCGCCCATCGCATTGGGCTGTCCGGTGATCGAGAACGGCCCGGCCCCCGGCAGACCGATCTTGCCCCCGGCCAGGTGGCAGTTGATGATCGCCTGACACTTGTCGGTGCCGCTGCTCGACTGGTTGATACCCTGGGAGTAGAGCGTCACCACGTGCAGATGGGTCGCGAACCAGTAGAAGAAGGTTTCCAACCGTTCAGGATCGACATCGCAGTCGCGGGCGATGGCCGCGAGGCGGGTGTCTTCCTCGCGGGCGGCGTTCAGTGCCGCCTCGAATCCTTGGGTGTGGCGCTCCAGATAACGGTGATCGACCCGACCTTGCTCTTCCATCCACGCCAGCAGGCCATTGAACAGCCGCGCATCGCTGCCCGGCTCGAGCCCCAGGTAGAGATCGGCGATTTCGCAGCTGTCGGTTACGCGCGGATCGATCACCACCACGCGCATCAATGGATTACGCGCCTTGGCCGCCTTCAGGCGCTGATAGAGTACCGGATGGTTCCAGGCCAGATTGGAACCCGCCAGTACCACCAGTTCGGCGCACTCCAGATCCTCGTAGCAGCACGGCACGGCATCCGCTCCGAAGGCGCGCTTGTAGGCGGCCACCGCCGAGGCCATGCAGAGTCGGGAATTGGTATCCACATGCGGCGTACCCAGAAAGCCCTTGAACAGCTTGTTGGCGACGTAATAGTCCTCGGTCAGCAACTGGCCGGAGAGATACGCCGCTACCGCGCCCCGGCCGTGCTCGCGCTGCGTTGACGCCAACCGGGTGACCACGGCATTCAGCGCCGTCGTCCAATCCACCGACTTGCCGTCGACACGGGGGCGCAGCAAGCGCCCTTCGTCGCCCAGGGTCTCGTGAAGGGCGCTACCCTTGACGCAGAGCCGGCCGAAATTGGCCGGATGCGTCCGATCGCCCTCGACGCCGCTCACCCGTTCGCCGTCGTGCTCGACGACGACCCCACACCCGACGCCGCAATACGGACAGGTGGTGGTGTCCTTGAAAGGCGGACAGGTGGTGGTGTCCTTGAAAGGCGGACCGGTAGCGGTGTCTTCGGTAATCGAACGGCCCTTGGCCTGCCGATCTGACATTGCGAGCCTCCAAAAACGCAAAAGGCCTGACATCACTCAAGGTGACGTCAGGCCTCGTTGCCTGCTGGCGGCGAAACAGATGACTGCCCGTCCGCGCGTTATCGATAGTCTCATCGTCCTGGCTGGATCGATGCCGCCGTTGGCATCGATCGTGTCGACCGGGACGAGGACTCTCTGATCAACTTCGTTTGATGACCTGAAACAGGCAAGAACGGGTCCAACATCGCCAGAAAAGCCGAAGAACAAGGATTTGCCGCATTCGACCCATGGCGTCATCGGCTTCGCCCCACGCGTCGACGGGCGCTACGGCCCGCATTGGTGCAGCCATCGCCGCCTGCGCACCGATGTTGCGCAAATTCGATATCCCCGGCGCCCAAAGCATTTCCCATCTCGCTGAAATGACGATATCGGGATCGGGCTGGCACGCTTTTCGCTTCCTACGACGTGACGACGACCAACGGCGGTCGCGTCGACGCCAAACGATGCCCGCAATGCCGTCGGCATCCACCGCATGACAGCGAGACAGACACTGTTCGAATTTCAGGCAAAGGCGCCTGATGCCGCGAAGCCCCGCTTCGTGTCATCAGGCGCCTTTTTCGTTGCTGGCCAGCACCTGACGGGGCGGCCACGACGCCGGATGGGAGAGACCTCATGTCCCAGAACGATTCCCTCAACGGGTTTCTGAACGCTTCCCGGAACCCGCCCTCGGATACCTGCAGCGCCCCGGCGCATCTGGTGATCGTCGGTAACGGCATGGCCGGCCATCGCCTGCTGAGCGCGCTGCTGAAACGACCGGACCGCCCCGACCGCATCACGGTCATCGGCGAGGAAGCCTCGCCGGCCTACAACCGCATCCTGTTGTCGCCGTGGCTGGCCGGCGAGATCGAACGCAGCGCGCTCGACCTCCCCCTCGAGGACGTCGCAACGGTGGGCGTGACATGGCGGCTGGGCGAACGGGTGGTCGCCATCGACCGGCGACGACGCCGGATCCGGACCGACCGGGGCGAACCGGTGGCTTACGACCGCCTGGTACTGGCGACAGGCTCGCGCCCTGCCCTGCCGGACGTTCCCGGCATGCGGCTGGGCAATGTCGGCGGATTCCGCGATCTCGTCGATACCGCCTGGCTCACGTCGCGACCCATGGGTAGCCGTGCGGTCGTCATCGGCGGCGGGCTGCTGGGGCTGGAGGCGGCGGAAGGTCTGCGCAAGCGAGGGCTGGCCGTCAGCGTGCTGCAGCGCAGCGAGCGCTTGATGAACCGGCAACTGGATGAGACGGCGGCGAGCTGGCTGCGTACCGAACTGGAGAGCCGCGGGTTGACCATCGAGACCCACGCCCACCTGGCCGCCTGCGAAGGCGATACCGATGGCAACGTGTCCGCGGTGCAGTTGGAGGATGGCCGCCGACTGCCTGCCGACTGCGTGGTGGTCGCCGCCGGTATCAAGCCCAATACGGCACTGGCCCGACAGTCCGGACTGAGGACCGCCCGCGGTATCGTCGTCGACGCGACGCTGACGACCAGCGACCCCGCCATTCACGCCCTCGGCGAGTGCTGCGAGTTCGAGGGCAACACCTACGGTCTGGTCGACCCGATCTGGCGACAGGCGGATGTGCTCGCCGCTCGGCTCTGCGGCCAGCACAGCGCCCCCTACCGCGAGATCCCGTGTGCAACCCGTCTCAAGGTCGCGGATATCTCGATCTTTGCCTTCGGCCCGGTCGAGATTCCGCCAGGGCACGAGACGCTGACCTACGCCGATGCCGAGAACGGCGACTACCGTCGGTTGTTGCTGCACGACGATCGTCTCGTCGGCGCGGTGCTCTACGGCGACACCGCCGCCGGCCCCGGCTATTTCCACCACGCCCGTGAAGCCCACGATCTGAGCTCCTGCCGTGACGTACTGCTGTTCGGCGCCGATGACGCCACCCGACTTCTGGCCGACAACGCCACTGATAAACTGGAGGAAGCGGCATGACTCACGCTCCTGGTACGACACCTGCCCCTGTCACGACACACGCCCCGGTCACGACGACCGACAAGCCCAGCCTGCTGGTAATCGGCAACGGCATGGTCGGACACTACTGCCTGGAGCAACTGGTCGAGCGCGGAGCCCACCATCGCTACGCAATCACCGTCTTCGGCGAGGAGCGCCATCGCGCCTATGACCGCGTGCACCTGTCCGACTACTTTACCGGCAGCGACGCCGATGCACTGGCGCTGGGCGAGGCGGATTTCTGTGCGCGCCATGGTATCGACCTGCGCCTGGGCGAAGCGGTCATCGCGATCGACCGCCACGCCCGCAACGTCGCCACCGATCGCGGCCTGCACGACTTCGACCAGCTGATTCTGGCGACCGGCTCCTATCCCTTCGTGCCGCCGATACCGACGCCAGAGACCGACGATAGCGGCCATGCCCGCCTGGTCTACCGAACGCTGGACGATCTCGACCGCATCCGCGAGGCGGCGTTGTCGCTGGAAGATCGCGAAATCCTCCGCGGCGTGGTGGTCGGTGGCGGCCTGCTGGGCCTCGAGGCCGCCAACGCGCTCAAGTCGCTGGGGCTAGAGGCCCACGTGGTCGAGTTCGCCCCCCGCCTGATGCCGGTGCAGCTGGATGCCGAGGGCGGCGAGGCACTCAAGTGTCAGATCGAAGCGCTGGGCGTGCAGGTGCATCTCGCTCGTGCGACGAGCGAGATTGTCGCTGGCGACACCCACCGCTACCGCATGAACTTCGCCGACGGCGAGTGGCTGGAGACCGACATGATCGTGTTCTCGGCCGGTATTCGCCCCCAGGATCGGCTGGCCCGCGACTGTGGCCTGGAGATCGGGGAGCGAGGCGGCGTCGTGATCGACGACACCTGCCACACCTCCGATCCGGACATCTTCGCCATCGGCGAATGCGCGCTGTGGAACGGCCAGGTCTTCGGGCTGGTCGCCCCCGGCTACACCATGGCGCGCACGGTAGCCGGCTGTCTGGTCGATAGCGGCGAACCGTTCAGCGGCGCCGACATGTCGACCAAGCTCAAGCTGCTTGGCGTCGACGTAGGCTCCATCGGCGATGCGCATGCGGCGACCGAAGGCGCCGTGAGCTACCGCTTCATCGACGAAGCCGGCCAAGGCTACCGCCGGCTGGTGGTCTCCGGCGACGGCAAGCGCGCCCTGGGCGCCGTGCTGGTGGGCGACAACAGTTATTACGACACGCTGTTGCAGTACGTGCAGAACGGCATCGCGCTGCCCGCCGATCCGGCCAGCCTGATCCTGCCCCAGGGCGAGGGCGCGCCGCTGCTGGGCGCGGATGCCCTGCCGGAAAGTGCCACGATCTGCTCGTGTCACAACGTTTCCAAAGGGGCTGTCTGCCAGGCGGTCGACGCCGGCTGTACCGACCTCGGCGCGCTCAAGGGGGAAACCAAGGCCAGCACCGGTTGCGGCGGCTGCACGGCACTGCTCAAGCAGGTCTTCGAGCATGAGCTGGAAAGTCGCGGGGTCGAAGTCGACCGCAGCCTTTGCGAGCACTTCGCCTATACCCGCCAGGAGCTCTACGGCCTCATCCGGGTCGAGGGCATTCAAAGTTTCGAAGCGCTCCATGCCCGTCACGGCAAGGGAAGGCTGGGCTGCGATATCTGCAAGCCGGCCGTCGCCTCGATCCTGGCCTCGTGTTGGAACGCGCCGATCACCAATCCCTCGCTGGTACCACTGCAGGACACCAACGATACCTTCATGGCCAACATGCAGAAGAACGGTACCTATTCGGTGGTGCCGCGTATTCCCGGTGGGGAGATCACTCCGGACAAGCTGATCGCCATCGGCGCGGTGGCCAAGAAGTACGATCTCTACACCAAGATCACCGGCGGCCAGCGTATCGACCTGTTCGGCGCCCAGTTGCACGAACTTCCGGAGATCTGGGGCGAGCTGATCGCCGCCGGCTTCGAGACCGGCCACGCCTACGGCAAATCCACCCGCACCGTGAAATCCTGCGTGGGCAACACCTGGTGTCGCTACGGCGTGCAGGACAGCGTGGCCATGGCACTGAGAATCGAGAATCGCTACAAGGGGCTGCGCTCGCCGCACAAGCTGAAGTTCGCCGTCTCCGGCTGCACCCGGGAGTGCGCCGAAGCCCAGAGCAAGGACATCGGCGTGATCGCCACCGAGCACGGCTGGAATCTCTACGTGTGCGGCAATGGCGGCATGCGCCCACGCCATGGCGAGCTGTTCGCCACCGATCTCGACGATACCGAACTGCTGCGCATCATCGACCGGCTGCTGATGTTCTATATCCGCACCGCCGATCGCCTTCAGCGTACCTCGGTGTGGCGCGAGAACCTCGATGGCGGGCTCGATTATCTCAAGGCGGTCATCCTCGAGGACAGCCTGGGGCTGGGGCATGAGCTCGAGGCCCAGATGCAGCACGTGGTGGATCAGTACGAGTGTGAATGGGCCAACGCGCTCAAGGATCCGGACAAGCTCAAGCGCTTCCGCACCTTCGTCAACGACCAGCGCAGCGATCCGGACATCATCGCGGTCAGCGAGCGCGATCAACCGCGCCCGGCTAGAGAAGAAGAAATCGCCGCCCTGGCTACGGAGATTACCTCATGAGCACTGCCATTCTCGAAGTCTCTGAACTCGCCGTGGCGGGGAAAAAGCGTGTCCGCCTCTGCTCGCGGGAGGATCTGGTCGCTGGCTCTGGTGTCGTCGCCTGGCACGAGGGCCATCAGATCGCGATTTTCTATCTACCGGGTCGGCCGGAAGCGGCCGGTGAGCCGTCTAATCGACCCGAAGCCGTCGGTGAGCTGTCTACCCGACCCGAAGCCGTCGGTGAGCTTTACGCCGTGGACAACCACGATCCGTTTTCCGGCGCCAACGTGATCGGCCGCGGCATTATTGGCGACCTCGCAGGGGAGCTGGTGGTTGCCTCACCGATCTACAAGCACCATTTTCGGCTGAGAGATGGCCAGTGCCTGGAAGATCCCGGTCAGTGTCTGCGCCACTGGTCGGTCGCCTTCGACGGCGACGACGTGATGCTGCGGGAGCCACGAACGATCCGTGCCTGACAGGCTGCCCGACAAAGACTGATAGCCGCGGGCTTGCGACAACGCCGGGCCCTTGAAGCCGGCACAAAAAAAGCCCGCGCAAGAGGGGGGATGCGCGGGCGAGGCGGGGTGTTACTAGGAGACGCGACTCGAACGACTGCTGCGAAGGAATCTTGCATTCGATGGAAATATGTTAGCACCCTTATATTTCCCTGACAATGCAATATCGCAATCGCTCTCATCGCTCCGTGCTATCGCCGCCGCGCTCGCCCCCATGGCGCTCGGCCAACTCTTGGCGGTGGTCGCGCAGCTCCTGTCGCAACGACTCGATCTCCAGCTGAAGTTCGCTCACCTGCTCGATCATATGGCGCATCATCCGCCGGTTCGCCTTGTGCTGGCGCGATTCGGACTCGCCCTGGTCCTCGACGAACAGCGAGCTGACGTAAGCGGCGAAACTGCCGAACAGGCCGACACCGCAGACCATCAGCATCACGGCCACCACGCGTCCCATCGTGGTGACCGGATAGTAATCGCCGTAGCCCACCGTGGTGACGGTCACCACGGCCCACCACAGCGCCTCCTCGGCAGTATTGATCGGGCTGGCGGGATTCGGGGTCTCCACCATCAGCACCGTCATCGCGCCGAACACCACCAGCATCACGGTAGCGGTCGCGGCCGAGGCGAGCACGCCCTCGGCGCGATTGCGGAACAGCAGTTGCCAGATCAACTCCAGCGACCGTAACGCGCGCAGCACGCGAATGACCTGAACGACTCGCACCAGCCGCGCCGCCTGGAACCATCCCGCGGGTATGCAGGCCAGCAGGTCCAGCCACCCCCATCGCATGTAGCGCCATTTGCTGGGCGCCCGATAGAACCGCTGGCAGAAGTCGATGAAGAAGAACAAACAGACCAGGTAATCCAGATAGTCGAAGAGCCGGCTGATCTCGGGGGGCAAAGCGAAGAATATGTCGGCGAGCATGGCCCCCAGGACATAGAAAGAGAGCGCCAGGATAAAAAACTGAAACGGCGTAACGTGTTCTTTCACGACGAGTCCCATTCACGTGAACGACCCGCACCGGCGACCATTGGACCGCGGCAGGATCGGGGTGAATGACATTATCAGCGGTTTGGTCGGTAAAACGCGAATCGTCCGGTTCGATGCGGCGTCAAGCGCGGCCTGGAGGCGGCGTCGACGCGCTCACCGGATCCCGGTGTCAGGCCGAGCAGGGATTGGCGGCTTTCAACTGGGCGAAGTTGGTCACGAAGGTATCCATCTTCTCCGCGTCGTAGTCCTGCAGGCCGCTGATGACCAGTTTCTTGGAGCCGATACCCACGTCACGGCCATTGCAGCTCATGCGAAACTCCAGGTGCGCTTCCCCGCGCTTGCCCTTCACGTCCAGGTTGGCACCGGCAAAATCGAGATCCAGATCGCAGGGATCGTGATCCTCGAGCGAGAACCCCATGCTGTCGTAGATCACCAGCGGACGCCGGGGATTGAACATCACGCCTTTTTCCTCGAGCAGCGGCTTGAGGTAATGCGGGAAGTTGCGACCCGAAAAGGCGACGTAACGACGGGTGAAGGTCTCCACCGTGGCGGGGTCACGGATCGTCCAGCCGCTGCGCTTGACGCTCAGATAACGCTTGCCGTTTTCGTCCACGACACTGACGGTTCCCGCCTCCTCCTCGCAGAAGCTCAGCGCCACGCGATCGCCCACCATCCCGCAAAAATGGAAGGTCATGTGCTGTGACAATCCATAGCGAGACAGCACCAGTGCGAACAGCAGGTCGCCCGGGACACAGAAGCGGCGCGCGCAGGGATCGTGAATCGGGTTGTAATCGCCCGCGATCTGTCGCGCGAACCGACTGGCCTGCTCCGCCGTGATACAGATACGGTTCGCGTCGGTAGAATGGAACTCGTCGAGAAACATAGGTGGTCGACCCACATGTCGAGTGACTTGGCGTTGGTTCTGGCTTGACGATGGTTCTGACAATCGGCGCCGCTCTTGTACCACAACTTCGTTCAAAGCGCAGCGCACCATTAACATTTAGAGACAAATGATAGCGTAGTTTACCCAAATGAATGTTCCAACCACAGTCAACGAAGCGTCGGATCCCCGTTCATGTCCCTGCGGCAGTGGCTGGCACTACGATCGCTGCTGCGGGATCTACCATCGTCTGGAGCAAACCGCACCGACGCCGGAGGCGCTCATGCGCTCCCGCTATTCGGCCTTTGCGCTGGGCGGGCTGGGCAGCTACCTGGTCAGAACCTGGGATCCCGACGCGATCGAGCCGACCCTCACGAGCGCAGCGCTCGACCGGCGGGACAATCAATGGCTGGGCCTCGAGATCGTCGGCACCCGCACGACCGGTGCGAAGGCCACGGTCGAATTCAAGGCGCGCTTTCGTCCCTGGAACGCCGTCTCCGCCGAACCGGTCCAGACGCTTCACGAGCGCTCTCGTTTCCGGCGTCATCGCGGCGACTGGCTCTACATCGATGGCGTCATCGATCCACCTCCCGCCGGAAGCCCGTCGCGCAACGCTCCCTGTCCGTGTGGAAGCGGCAGCAAAGCCAAACGCTGCTGCCTGCGCTGACACCGCTTCTCCATGGCCGAGCCGCAGGCAAGTGGACCGTGCTGCGGCGCCCCGCTACGCTTTTCTCCTGTCGATGCACCATCCGCGACGCTCCGGTGTGCCCATCAATCCTTTCGAGGCGCCATGGCGCTTCGATGTGCGAACACGAAAAGCAGGTGAATGGAAATTTCCGATAGCGCCACCAACCTCCTCAGCCAAGCGCAGGAAGCCCTCGGCCAGTGGCTGCACATCCCCGGCTGGATAGTGCTCCCGGCGCTGATTCTCCTCGTCGCTTTCATCATCGATCTCGCGCTGTACTTCACCCTCAACCGGATGGAGCGCCGCCTGCGCGACTCGCCCCGCCGCTGGGACGACCCCATCCTCCACGGCCTGCGTCTGCCGTTGCGCTGGTGGGTCTGGATCACCGCCTTGATGGTCGACCTGGGCATCATCGGCGCGCACTTCGAGATCGAGCGCCTGACCACCGTGTTCTCGCGTCTCGGCGCCTTGATCACGCTGCTGCTCGTCGCCTGGGGCGGCATTCGCCTGTTCCGGCGGCTGGAGCAGCGGCTGGTATTCCCACCGGTCAACTGCCATGCCAAGCCCGTCGACCCGACCTCGGCATCGGCGCTGACCAAGATCGTCGGCGCCGTGCTGATCGTCACGCTGCTGCTGATCGGGCTGCAGATCCTGGGGGTGTCGATGTCGAGCATCCTGGCCATGGGCGGTTTCGGTGGCCTGGTCATCGGCTTTGCCGCGCGGGACGTCATCGCCAACTTCTTCGGCGGCATGGTGGTCCATCTGGACAAGCCCTTCGTGGTCGGCGACTGGATCCGCTCGCCCGAGCGCCAGATCGAGGGCATCGTCGAGGACATCGGCTGGCGCCTCACCACGGTGCGGACCTTTGCCGGGCCGCCGCTGTACGTGCCCAATGCCTGGTTCAGCCAGATTTCCGTCGAGACCCCGACGCGGATGGTCAGCCGCCGCCTGTGGGAGACCATCGGTATCCGCTATCAGGATATCGGCAAGATCGAGAACATCACCGGCGATATTCGCGACCTGCTGCAGCAACACGAGGAGATCAACCAGGACGAGCTGATCACGGTCAATTTCGTCACCTACGGTCAGTACTCGCTGGACATCATGATCTACGCCTTCACCCACGAGACGGACTGGCAGCGATTCCATGAGATCAAGCAGGCCATCCTGCTGAAGATCCGTGACATCATCGACCGGCACGGCGCCCGCCTGGCCCTTCCGGCATCTCGGCTCTATCTTCCCGAGGGCCTGGATCGCGAGGATGGCGAACGAGACGGGACCCAACTGGACCGTGAGCGGAAATCGGGTGACAGCGGCGACGACGCGCCCCGCTCTTCCCGCGGTAAACGCCAACCCTCCAGGGCCCCGGGCCCCGCCGACGATTCCCAGGAAGAGGGCGACGCCTGATCCCCGGTTGCGCGGCGATCTCGGGGCTAGGCCCCGCCACGATGACCCAGCGCGCACCAGGCATCGCTCAGCCAGCGGCCAGCCGCGGCGATCTCGGTGTCGGTGGCGCCGGCGTACCCCAGCACCAGGCCTGGCCGGGCGGGAGCGCGCAGGAAATAGCGCGATAGCGGCGACAGTAGCACCCCCGCCTGCTCTGCCCGAGAGACCAGTTCGGCCTCCAGCGCCGGGCTTTCCAATTCGGCAACCAGGTGCATGCCCGCCGTTCCCGCCGACAGCACGAGGCCATTCGCCACCGCCGGGGCCAGCGCATGGCGCAAGGCCGCCTGGCGTTGTCGATAGAGCTCCCGCATCCGCGAGACGTGGCGCGCGAAATGCCCTTCGGTAATGAACGTCGCCAGCGCGGCCTGTGCCACGTACTGCCCCTCGCGGTGGAGTCGCGCATTGGCCCGCCGAAATGGCTCGACCAGGGGATCCGGCAGTACCAGATAGCCCAAGCGCAAGCCGGGATACATCACCTTGCTGAAGGTGCCGACGTAGATGACCGGTGCGTCGTCGACGAGCCCCTGTAGCGAGGCGATCGGCGCGCTGGCATAGCGAAACTCACTATCGTAGTCGTCCTCCACGATCCAGGCGCCGTGACGCTGGGCCGCTTCGATCAGCGCCGTGCGTCGCTTGAGACTCATCGTCACGCCGCTGGGATACTGGTGCGAGGGTGTCACGTAGATCAGCCGGGGCGTCGCCACCGAGGACGGCAGGGTGGCGATTGCCATGCCCTCGTCATCCACCGGTACCGGCACGATGTCGAGCCCGGCGGCGAGGAAGCAGGCGTGCGCACCGCCGTAGCCCGGCTCCTCCATCCAGACCGTCTCCCCCGTATCGGCCAGCAACCGGGCGATCAGTTCGAAGCCCTGCTGGGCGCCCTGGGTCACCAGGATCTGATCGGGCCGGCAGCGTACCGATCGCGACAACCGCAGATAGTCGCAGAGCGCCTCGCGAAGTGCCGGCACGCCTCCCCGATGCTGATAGTCATGCCACTCCAGCGGCGCCTGCTGCTGGTGACGACGCAGCAACCGCTGCCAGCGCTCGCGCGGGAACCGGTCCAGCGCGGGCACGCCCGGCACGAAGGCGGCGTGGCGATCGCTCAACACGCCGCTGACATCGAGAATGCGCTGGCCGCGGCCGGAAAGTGCCGCCGATACGGCCACCCTCTCCGGCATCGGACGCCTTCCCGCCACCGCCGCCGCGCCCCACTCGGCGACGAACACCCCCGCGCCGGGCCGACTCTCGAGGAACCCCTCGGCGGTCAATCGATCGACCGCGCCCAGCACGGTGTTGCGACCCAGCCCGAGCTCGCGCGCCAGTTGCCGCGACGAGGGCAGCGCGCTGCCCGGCTTGAGCTTGCCCTGCTGGATCCAGTCTCGCAGCGACTGGTACAGGCGCTGGGTCAGGGTAAGCGACGACGGCGTGGCGAGGCGCATCGTCAACGCTTCGACGATCCACGGGCGATGCGCATTGGGCTGCTTCACTGGTTCCCTCGCTCCTGCGTTAACTGGCTCTTATCGAAGAACCAGCATGACGCCAGACTGCTGGCAAGTCACGCCGATCCTGCTGGAGCCCCGCATGCCCGACATCCGCATCGCCACCCCCGAAGACATCGACGACATCGCACCGCTGGTCGATGGCTACCGCCAGTTCTATCGACAGCCAAGCGATCCCGAGGGCGCCCGGGCCTTTCTGGGCGAACGCTACCGGCGCGGAGACGCTCACCTGTTGGTGGCCCATGACGCTGGCGGCACCGCCGTCGGCTTCGCCCAGCTGTTCCCGGTACCCTCGACCACCACCCTCGGTTCGCGCTGGATCCTCAACGATCTCTTCGTCGTCCCCGAGGGTCGTTGCCGCGGCATCGGCAGCGCCCTGCTGCAGGCCGCCAGGGAGCTGGCGTCCGACCACGGCGTTGCCCAACTGATGCTGCGCACCCAGGTCGACAACACCGCCGCCCAGTCCCGTTACCGCGCGCTCGGCTGGAAACGCGACGACGCCTTCCACACCTTTCTGTTGAGTGTCTGATGCCATGACGACAACCAACGAATACGGCCAGCCCGTGGGCGACGATATCCCGGACTGGCGCGAGCCACCTTTTCCGGACGCGAGCGTCCGGGAAGGTCGCTTCTGTCGTCTGGAGCCGCTCGATCCACGCCGGCATGCGCCATCGCTATGGCAAGCGTGGCAGATGCCGGATCCCGATATCGCCAACGATCGCGAGGCCAGGGCACGCTGGACCTACCTGGGCGGCCGTGCTTTCGACGATCAGGCGGGATGCGAGCACTGGCTGGAGGCGATGAGTGGCGACAGCGACCCGGTCTGCTACGCCATCATCGATCCGGCCGACGGCCAGGCCGTGGGCATGGCAACCTACCTGCGCATCGTCCCGGCCGACGCCACGCTGGAGATCGGTCATCTCAACTTCTCGGTACGCATGGCACGAACGCCGATCTCCAGCGAAGCGTTGATGTTGCTGATTCGATACGCCTTCGCGCTCGGCTACCGCCGCGTGGAGTGGAAATGCGATTCCCTCAATGTCCCGTCCCGACGCGCGGCCGAGCGGCTGGGCTTCCGTCCGGAGGGCGTCTTCCGCCAGCACCGGGTGGTCAATGGACGCAACCGCGACACGGCCTGGTTCTCGATCGTCGACGACGAGTGGCCGGCGATCCACGCCTGCCACGAGCAGTGGCTCGCAGCCGAGAACTTCGACGCCAACGGGCGCCAACGACGATCGCTGTCGAGCATGACCGAGCAACTGACGAGAAGTGAGCGCTAGCATGTACCAACCGAGCCATTTTCGACTCGACGATGCCGAAACCCTGCAGTTGACCATCGAGCAATCGCCCTTTGCCACGCTGGTCACCCACGGCGCCGAAAGCGGGCTAACCGCCGACCATCTGCCGCTTTTGTTCGAACCCGCCGAGGGCAACCTGTCGGGGGGTAGGCTTCGCGGGCATATCGCTCGGGCCAACCCGTTGGCATCGCGCGCGTTCGATCATCGGGCGCTGGCGATCTTTCACGGCCCCCAGGCGTATATCACGCCTAGTTGGTATCCGGCCAAGAAGGCGCACGGCAGGGTCGTCCCCACCTGGAACTACGAAGTGGTTCATGTCCATGGCAGACTGCATCTGATCGACGACCCCGCGTGGCTGTATGGCGTGGTAGGCGCGCTGACCGAGCGCTTCGAGCGCGAACGCGCCTTACCTTGGTCGATCGACGACGCGCCGGCGGATTTCATCACCAAGATGTGTCGGGCCATCGTCGGCGTCGAGTTGACCATCCAGCGCATCGAGGGCAAACGCAAGGCGAGCCAGAACAAGCCTATCGAGGAGCGCGAGGCCATTCTTGAGGGTCTTCAAAGCGAATACGGTCACCCTCCCGATAATGCCAAAACCCTAAGTGGAATCGAATGAGATCGGGAAAGCCCTATGTCCGAATACAACGCAATCGTGCGCTGGCAGCGTCAGCTAACGGAGACCTTCATCGATAGCCAATACAGTAGAGGCCATCACTGGCACTTCGATGGCGGCGTGACGGTCCCGGCCTCCTCTTCTCCCCATATCGTCCCGCTCCCCTACTCGGTCGATGCCAACGTCGATCCCGAGGAAGCCTTCGTCGCGGCGCTCTCCAGCTGCCATATGCTGGTGTTTCTCGGTATCGTTGCCAAACGACGCTTCGTCGTCGAGCACTACGAGGACAACGCCGTCGGCGTGCTGGAAAAGAACGACGCCGGCCGGTTGGCGATGACGCGGGTCACGCTGCGCCCGGCGGTGACGTTTTCCGGCGAGCGCCGACCGACGCCCGAACAGCTCGAGACGATGCACCACCAGGCCCACCGGGGCTGCTTCATCGCCAACTCGGTCAAGACCGCCGTCGTCACCGAGATCGTCGAACCCCGAGAGACCCCATGACCCGACTCATCACCTATACCGAAGCCCGCGACCGGCTCTCCTGGGCCGGCGCCGTGGAGGCCCTGCGCCAAGGCCATCTCGCGGCCCGACCGGAGATCGACGACACCTTCCTGGGGCCTGCCGACAGGACGCTGCTCAATCGCTCCTGTTTCATCCCCGGCATCGGCTATGGCGCCAAGGCGGTCACCGTCTTCGACGGCAATGCCGCCCGCGGCCTGGATACCGTTCAGGGCGCCATGCTCTATTTCGCCCCGGAGGATGGCCAGTTGAAGGCGATCATCGAGAGCCGACTGGTCACCGAGATCAAGACGGCCAGCGACTCCGTGCTGGGCGCGCTGCTGCTGGCCCGGCAGGAGAGTCGCCATCTGCTCATCTGTGGCGCCGGCAATGTCGCGGCCAGCCTGATCGACGCCTACACCGCCCTGTTCCCCGGCCTCGAGCGCATCAGCCTGTGGAACCGGACTCACGACAAGGCACGGGCTCTCGCCAGCGCCTGTGAAGCTCGCGGCCTGGACGTGGTGGCGGTGAGCGACCTGGAAACGGCGGCCGGATCGGCGGATATCATCGCCAGCGCCACCATGGCGCGAACCCCGTTCCTCCGGGGCGAGTGGATCCGCGCAGGCACCCATGTCGACCTGATCGGCGCGTTCAAGGCCGACATGCGTGAAGCGGACGATACGCTGCTGCAGAAGGCCCGGCTGTTCGTGGACAGCCGCGAGACCACGCTCGGCCATATCGGCGAGTTGAAGATTCCCCTCGCCGCCGGCGTCATCGCCGAGGCCGACGTCCTCGCCGATTTTCGCGACCTGCTCGCCGGCGCCCCGGGCCGCGAGGCGGAGAGCGATATCACCGTGTTCAAGAATGGTGGCGGTGCCCACCTCGACCTGATGATTGCCCGCTATATCGCCGCAACCGCGCGGTAGCCCGCACCGCCCGCTGCGACGGTCGGTCACTGGACGCCGCCGCTCAGCGGCGTAGAATGCGCGGCGTTCGGCTATCAAGGCGCCCGTGACCGCGCCAGAAAACTGTCCAAGGCGCCCGTGACCGCGCCCTTTTTATCAACCCGGTCCGCCCTTTGCGAGGGCGACTACCAGGAGTCTGAGCATGTCATCAAGCGATCCCGCGATCGTAGTCGCGGCGTTGTATCAGTTCGTCACTCTCGACGACTTCGAAGCCCTGCGCGAGCCGCTGCTCGCCCAGATGCAGCGCCTCGATATCAAGGGCACGCTGCTGCTCGCCAACGAGGGCATCAACGGTACCGTTTCCGGCACCCGCGAGAGCATCGACGCGCTGCTCGGCTGGCTCAAGCGCGATCCCCGCTTTGCCGAGCTGGGCCACAAGGAATCCTACTGCGACGCGCACCCGTTCTACCGCACCAAGGTCAAGCTCAAGCGCGAGATCGTCACCATGGGCGTACCCGACGTCGACCCGAACCGTCGGGTCGGCACCTATGTCGAGCCGGAGCAGTGGAACGCGCTGATCGAGGATCCCGAGGTGCTGGTCATCGATACCCGCAACGACTACGAAGTGGCCATCGGCAGCTTCGAGGGTGCGGTCGACCCCAGGACCAAGTCGTTCCGCGAGTTCCCCGAGTACGTCAGGCAACACTACGATCCCAGCCGCCACAAGAAGGTGGCGATGTTCTGCACCGGGGGCATCCGCTGCGAGAAGGCGTCGAGCTTCATGCTCAACGAGGGATTCGAGGAAGTCTTCCACCTCAAGGGGGGCATCCTGAGCTATCTGGAGCGGGTGCCGGAGGCACAGAGCCGCTGGCGCGGCGACTGTTTCGTGTTCGACAACCGGGTCACCGTTCGCCACGACCTGAGCGAGGGCGAGTTCGAGCAGTGCCATGCCTGTCGCATGCCGATCTCCAACGCGGACCAGTCGTCGGACAAGTACACGCCGGGGATCAGTTGCCCCCACTGCTGGGATTCGCTACCGGAAAAGACGCGGGCCAGTGCCCGCGAGCGGCAGAAGCAGATCGAGCTGGCCCGAGCCCGCAACCAGCCGCATCCGATCGGTCGCAACCCGCGCGAAACGTCGAACGCCTGACGCCGGATGCAAAACGGCCTCCCGATCGCTTCGGGAGGCCGTCGTTCGAACGCCGAGGGTGTCGCCGGGGCCGGCTCAGTGCGCGCTGCGCACCAGCTCCTTCCGGTCCGGTTCGGGCAGCAAGCCGTAGCCACTCAACTTGGCAAAGAAACGTCGCATCCGCCGATCGACTTTCTGACGCGCGAACCAGGGCCAGACGTTGGCCAGCGGCATGAAGTCCGGGTTGGAGACGCCGTCGATCAGCCATAGCCGCCGAGAGCCGTCGGCCAGGCGCTGGCAGACGATGTTGCGGTCGTTGATATCGGACGGCACGATCCAGTTGTCGCGAAGATAGTGATACAGCCCCTGAAGCTCGTCGGCGAACGCACGGGTGGCGAACCAGGCCGTCTCGCCCCGATCACGGTACTGTCGAATGGTGGAGGAGATCTGGCCATCGGCATCGGTCACCAGCCCAAACACCAGCCCCGGACCATGATCGGTCTCCATCGCTCCGAAATATTCCGGGACATGGCGCCAGTCGTCGAGGCCGCGCGCCTTCAGAACGTCGAAGTAGACCTGTTCCCGCTCGTTCTGGTGGCTGCCGCGCTCGGGAAAGCGGGGCACCTTGATGCAGCGCTCGGGCCGATCCGGATGCCGGTAGATCGCCCGATCGTTGCCGTGGGCAATTTCATTGAGATGGGAAAGTCGATACACGGTGGGCCACTCCGAACCGTAACGCAGGCGTCATGACCCGTTAATGTTATCTTAATCAAACGGTGTTTTCAGTGATCTTTCGTCTCATCGTCGGACGCCGGGCGCATCCAGCGATCCCACAGCCGGGAGACGGTGTCGCGATGATCGGCGAAGACCTCCCCCGACACCAGGCTGCGCCCCTTGGCCAGTGCCGCCCGGTGACTGGCGTCGCGATAGGCCAGATAGGCCGCCTGCAGATCGCGGGCATCCTGCTCGGGTAACCTGCCGCTCTGGGCCAGCGCATCCAGCAGCCGCATGTTGTCGGTAACCTCGAGCAGGGCCGGCGTCGTTGCCGACAGGGCCAGCACGGCGTACTGGTTCATGAACTCGATGTCCACCAGGCCACCGGCATCCTGCTTGAGGTGGAACTGCCCCGCCTCTCTTGCCTCGGCACCGCTACCCAGATGCTCGCGCATCTTGTGCCGCATCCCGACCACTTCCCGACGCAGCTCGTCGCAGTCGCGCTCTCGCCCCAGCACTTCCCGGCGGACGGCCTCGAAACGCTCGCCCAGGGCATCGTCGCCGGCCACCGCCCGTGCGCGCACCAGCGCCTGATGCTCCCAGATCCAGGCCTCCTTGCGCTGGTACTCGGCGAACGCGTCCAGCGAGGAGACCAGCAACCCGGCATTGCCCGAAGGGCGCAGGCGCATGTCGACCTCGTAGAGCGTGCCGCTTGGCGTGGTGGCGGTGAGCAGATGAATGATCCGCTGGCCCAGACGGGTGAAGAACACCAGGTTGTCGATCGACTTGGCACCGTCGGTGACGCCCTGCGGCGCGGCGTCGTATAGGAACACCAGGTCGAGATCGGAGCCGTATCCCAGCTCGATGCCACCCAGCTTGCCGTAGCCGACGATCAGGAAACCCGCCTGATCCGCCGAATCCCGGGCGCTGGGTTGGCCGTATCGTGCCGTCAGCGAGCGCCACGCCATCCGCAATACGCTATCCAGCACCACCTCGGCGATCGCGGTCAGGTAATCGCTGACCTTCATCAACACGCGCCCCCCGGCGATGTCGGAGGCGGCCACGCGCAGCACCTGGGTCTGCTTGAAGACCCGCATCGCCTCCAGCCACCCCTCCTCGTCGTCTTCGGGAATCCGCGCCAGGGTCTGGCGCAGTTCATCCGCCAGCCGCTGCTTGTCGGCCGGCGAGTAGAGCGTCGCGGGGGTCAGCAGCTCGTCGAGCAGGATGGGATGGCGGGCCAGCTGTTCGGCAATCCAGGGGCTGGCCGAGCAGAGCCGTACCAGCGACGGCAGCACCTGCGGATTCTCGCGCAGCAGCGACAGGTAGGCGGTACGCCGCAGCACCGCCTCGATCAGCGGCAGCACGCGCTCCAGGGCCACGCTCGGCGCTTCGCTCTCCGCCGCCGCTTCCAGCAGCAGCGGCATGACGGCATCGAGACGCTCGTAGCCGATCCGCTGCATCGACTTCACGCCGCGGGAGTCCCGGAAGGCGCCCAGTCGCCGCAGCGACTCGGGCAGCTCGAAGCCTGCCGCCGCCATCGTTCGCTCCGCCTCGGCGTCGTCCATCTCCCCCTGCCACAGCTGCCGCCAGGCGACGTCGTGCCGGCCGGTCTCGTCCTCCGGGGACGGCGATTCGTCATCGGGATCGGCGATCACCGCGTCGAAATGACGTCTCACCCGCTCACGACAGGCCGCGAGCGCCTCTCTCAACGCCCCCCAGTCCGGCATCCGCATGGCCATTGCCAACCTCGCCTGGTTCTCCGGGTCGCCCGGCAGCGTCTGCGTCTGGCGGTCCTGCTGCGCCTGCAGCGCATGTTCCAGATCCCGCAGGAAGACGTAGTCCTCGCGCAGCTCGTCGACCACCGCCTGCGGCAGCAGCTCCAGCGCGACCAGTTGCGACATCGCATCCCGCAGCGAGGTCACCTGAAGTTCGGTGTCCCGGCCGCCACGTATCAACTGAAACGCCTGGACCACGAACTCGACCTCCCGGATCCCCCCTCGCCCCAGCTTGATGTTGTCGTCCCGTCCCAGCCGCTTGACCTCGCGATGGATCATCGCCTTCATGTCGCGCAGCGACTCGATCGCACCGAAGTCGAGATACTTGCGGTAGATGAAAGGCTTGAGTTCACCGAGCAGCTGGTATCCGGCATCGATGTCGCCGGCGACGGGGCGCGCCTTGAGCATGGCATAGCGCTCCCACTCCCGCCCCTGGTCCTGGTAGTAGCTGGTGAAGGTGTTGAAGCTGCCGACCAGCGGCCCGCCATCGCCCAGCGGGCGCAGTCGCATGTCGACCCGGAACACGAAGCCGTCGGCGGAGATCGCGTCCAGTGCGGCGATCAGCTTCTGCCCCAGCTTGGTGAAATATTGCTGGTGCTCGTACTCTCGCGCTCCCCCCTGGGTGGTGCCCTTTTCGGGAAAGGCGAAGATCAGGTCGATGTCCGAGGAGAGGTTGAGTTCGCCGGCGCCGAGCTTGCCCATGCCCAGCACGATCAGGCGCTGGGCCGCGCCGTCGGCGCGTGGAGCCGGTGTCCCCCAGCGGGCCGCGAAATGCCCCTCGAGCCACCCCAGCGCCCCTTCGAGGCAGATTTCCGCCAGTTCGGAGACGGCGCGGGCGGTCCGCCACATGTCGCCACCGTTGAGGTCGCGCCAGACGATGCCGAGCATTCGCGCCTGGCGGAAACGACGCAAGACGCGGTGAAGCGTCTCCTCGCTGTCCGCCATCGCCAGCGCCTCGCGCAATATCTCCTCCAGCAGCGCCCGGTCCGGGGCCGCTTCAAGCTCGCCCATCTCCAGCGCGGCGGGCAGCAACGCCGGGCGCGTAGCCAGGGCATCCAGCGCGAAGTCCGACAGCAGCACCAGACGGGCGAGCTCGCCTCCCCGGGTCCCGTCCAGCGAATGCCACGCCTCGGCGACCGCCGGCTCCACGCCGGCGCCTACCGCCTCCTCCAGCCGCTGCCTGGCTTCGCGGCTGGCACTTTCCAGCTCCGCGGGGACATCCATCTCGGCAAACCAGCACTCGGGTAACGGCATCAGGGGCTCCAGACAGGCGATGGTCGGGTCAACGCGGATAGGCCCGACCAGCATAACGAAAGCCTCTAGCGAGACCCAAGCGACGAAGGTCGTTGCCTACGTGCCGATGCCTCGACCGACTGGTGCCGTCGCTCGGCCAGATGCACGGTGTCAAACCAAGGTTGTATTACATCGTACGAATAAACCGACTACAAAGGCACAAGCCAATCAGCCGGGGCCAGGTGCACTCCTCCAACCACAAGCGCTCCTCGATCTGCCGCCCCCACTCTCGAAGTCCACCCACTGCCAAGGATTACCCCATGACGTTCAAGAAAACCCTGCTGGGAATCGCCTGCCTGGCATCACTGACGGTAGGCACCGCCCAAGCCGACTTCCCGAATCGGGATATCCGCGTCATCGTGCCGGCAGCCGCCGGCGGCGGTACCGACGCCATCGTTCGCAAGGCCTCCAACATCGCCGAAGAGTCGCTGCCCGTCTCGATGTATGTCGAGAACGTGGAAGGCGGCATGACGGCAACCGGCCTGCTCCAGTTGATGAAAGCGCGCCCGGACGGACAGACCATCGCCGCGATCACCTATGACAGCATCATCACGATCCCGTGGAAGAACATGCTGCCCGGCTTCGACATGGACAAGATGCGCATGATTGCGCGCATCACCAGCGAAGCCGATGCGATCACCGTGCCGGAAAACTCTCCTTACAAGACGCTGGATGACCTGATTGCCGCGGCCAAGGAAAAGCCCGACAGTATCCGCGTCGGCATCCAGAACATGGGGGCCAGAACCCATCTGACACTGCTGCAGCTCCAGGAACAGACCGGCGCCAAGTTCAAGATCGTCTCCTACGACAACAGCGCAGCGTCGCAAAAGGAAGCCCTGCTCAACGGCGAAGCCGATGCCGTCGTCACCAGTCTCGGCGATCTGGCACCGCTGATCGAGTCCGGCCAGGCGCGCGGTCTGGTCGAATTTTCCGACACCCAGAATGAAGGCTTCCCCAATGTACCGCCGGTCACCGAGACCGATACCGGCCTCGACCTGCAGATGGGTAGCTTCATCATCATGGTGGCCCCGGCGCGTACGCCGGACGACGTGATCGAGAAGCTGGAAGCCACGTACCACAAGGCCTATGAGAGTGACGAATTCCAGCAGTGGCTGAAACAGATCGGCGTGACGCCCGCCTGGCTGGGAGCCGACGACGTGACCCAGTGGGCGAACGATACCCAGCAGCAGCTCTTCAGCACCATGGACGATCTGGTCGACCAGGGCGTGCTGGAGAAATAAGCCACCCGCGTTCGTTCCTATCCACACTGCGCCATGCCGTTCGCATGGCGCAGCGCTGCGACTTCAGGTGCCCTATGTCGTTGAAACCATCATCTCCGCACTCTTCCCGACGCGCTGGACTGGGTGGTGAATTCTTCGTGCCGGCGGCGCTCGCGCTCATCACCCTGATCTATCTGGTCTCGGCGATCCAGCTCGGGCCACCGATGAAGGCCGGCAACATGACCGCGTCCTTCTTCCCCATCGCGACCGCGATCATCATGCTGATTGCGCTCTCCTGCGCCATGGTTCATGCGCTGCGCGGCAGGGCCAGGGCATCCGCCGAATCGTCGCCAGTCGACGCGGAAAGCCACGATGAGATTCCCAGCGGCCGCCAGTACGCCGGGCTCTCACTCGGCGCGATCGGCGTCGTCGTGCTGACGGCGGGCTATCTGCTGGCGTTCGATCTGATCGGCTACTTCGTCGCGACGTTCGTCTACGTATTACTGCTTTGCTGTCTGTTCGGCGGCGGCTTCCGCGATAAATGGCCGACCAAGCTGATCGCCGCCATCGCCATCACCCTGGCGGGCTACCTGCTGTTCGAGGTCGTCTTCCAGGTCCGCCTGCCCACTCTCTGGAGTCAATGATCATGGACGCGATCTCCGGGCTGCTGGGTGGCTTCGCCGCCCTCGCCAATCCCGAAACCCTGCTCTACATGATCGGGGGATTCCTGATCGGCACCTTCTTCGGCGCGGTGCCGGGGCTGACCTCGGTACTGGCCATTGCCCTGCTGCTGCCGCTGACCTACAGCCTCGACGTGACCACGGCGCTGGTCGCCTGCGCCAGCATCTTCATGGCCGGGATGTGCAGCGGCAGCATCACCGCCACCACCATCAACATTCCCGGGGCGCCCTCGTCGATGATGACCGCCCTGGAGGGTTACCCGATGCAGCAGCGCGGCGAGGGTGCCAAGGCGCTCGGTCATGCCGCACTGGGTTCGATGATCGGCGGTTCGCTGGGCGCCCTGCTGCTGATGGTGATGGCACCGCTGGCGGCGGACGTGGCCCTGCTGATCCGCACGCCGGGCAAGTTCTCGCTGATCGCCTTTGCGCTGATCGTGATCATCATTTCCCAGCGCGGGTCGATCACCAAGGGCATGATCGCGACCCTGTTCGGCGTCATGGTCGCCACCATCGGCATCGACGTGGTCCAGCCGCTGGCCCGCTACACCTTCGGCACCGGTGTGCTGGTCCAGGGCATCGACATGATGCCGCTGATCATCGGCACCTTCGCCATCAGCGAGCTACTGGTCCAAGCCGACAGTCGCAGCACCCGCACCGTCGACCCGAGCATGATCAAGGCGGCCAGGGTGAGACGTCGCGATTTCATCCCGCCGCTCTCCGAAGTCCGCGAGATCGGCGCGCTGCGCTACCTGAAAAGCGCGGTCATCGGCTACGCGGTGGGCATTCTCCCCGGCGCCGGCGGCTCGATGGCGGCTTTCGTCTCCTACGCCGAATCGATGCGCTCCTCCAAGCATCCGGAGCGTTACGGCAAGGGCAACCCGGAAGGTATCGCGGCGGCAGAATGCGCCAACAACTCGATGTGCGGCGGCGCGTTCGTGCCGATGCTGACGTTCGGCATCCCCGGCGATCCGACCACCGCCATCGTGCTCGGCGTGCTGGTGATCAACGGCCTCCAGCCCGGCCCGCAGTTCATGACCCAGCAGCTCGACCTGATCGCGCCGATGTTCGCCTCGCTGTTCGTCAGCGCCCTGATCCTGATCCCGCTGACGCTCTACCTGCTCGGCCCCTACTTTCTCAAGATCGTGTCGATCCGCCGTGACGTGCTCTACTCGAGCATTGCCATCGTCGCACTGGTGGGCAGCTACGTGGCCACCTACTCCACGTTCCAGATGGCGCTGGCATTGGTGTTCGGCGTGCTGGCCTACTACCTGCGCAAGCAGAAGTATCCCACCGTCTGCCTGCTGCTGGGGTTCGTGCTCGGTCCGAGCCTGGAGGAGTACTGCCGTCGAGCGCTTTCCATCAACGACGGTAACCCGCTGATCTTCTTCACCAGCCCGGACAGCCTCTTCTTCATCGCGCTGACCGCGGTGTTCTTCTACTTCATGGTGATTCGCAAGCCCAAGGATAACGGGCTGGGAACACGGCCCGCATAGGAGGAGCCTGTCGCGGCCATGCGCGATTCGAAGCCAACGCTTGGCGCGGACGGTATCGAAGCACCATCACGGAAACGGCTGCCCAAGGGCAGCCGTTCTTGCGTGGAGCCGATCGCACATGAGGTTGCAAACCGGCCCTGATCAGAAACTCGCCGTGATCATGGTGCCCGCCACCCAGGCATTGTCGACCGAATCCACCGCCGACGGATTGGCCACGTACTGCAGGTTGGGCCGTAACGTCAGGTAGTTGGTCAGGTTGAAGCTGTAGTAGACCTCGGCGTCGTATTCGTGACCCTGACGCGGTAGGGGCGAGAGCGAACCGGCCGGCGTGGCATTGTAGTAGCCGACATAATCGTTGACGTCGTCGTTGACGTGAAGATACGCCAGGCCGATGCCGGCGTCATCCTGCGGACGCGCATCGAACGGCCCTGCGTAGGTCGCGCCGATCGAGACGTAGCGATCGATGCCCGCGGTGTCACCGTTGTTGGCGTTGCCCATGCTGAACAGCGTCAGGCCACGATCCGCGTTGCCGCCACGCTGGGTCACCTGCTGCTGGACCACGTAGTAGAGCCCGGTGTTGGTGTCACTGGTGCGGGTATCCGGACCATCGCCATAGGCGCGATTCTCCACGTTCTGGGTGTAGAAGCCGAGTTTGTAGGCGCCGGCCATGCCATCCAGCTTCGGCGTGTAGCCCACTTCCACGGGGAACAGGGTGCCCTCGGTGCCGCTGGTGCGCAGGTCGAAACCGTTGTCGTTATCCAGGTTGCTGTCGTTGATGTTGAAAGCACCGACCTGGGCATACCATTCTGGGGTGAAGTTGGCACGGATCACCGCCGCCCACTGGGCGATCGGCCAGTTGTAGATGTTGTTACCCCAGTTGCCGGGCTGGGCGCTACCAAAGGCAAGGTTCTGGAAATTGCTGTCGATGGTGGCGAAGTCGTCGCCGAACGGGATTCGCCCGAGCTTGACGGCGAGCGCGTCATTGAAGAACCGTTGGCGATACCAGAACTGGGTCAGTCGTGTGACCGGCCCGCGCCCCTGGACTTCCTGCACCGACGAGCCACCAACGGTGGCGCCGGGATCGCTCATCCGGGCATTGACGCTGTGACCGTTGCGATTGGTGACGGTGACCTGAAATTCAGCAGCGGGAATGCCAGCGAGCTTGTCGAGATCGAAATTGGCACCGACCGCGAACTGGTCCGAGTATTTCGCCACATGGCTGTCGTGATAGCCGCCATCGAGGATCGTGGCCGCCTCGCCCACGTAATCGAAGTCGAAGGAGATCCCGGCGCTCTCCAGTGCCGTGCGCTCGCCTCCCCAGTCCCCCAGCAGATAGGGCGAATCCGGAGAAAACGCCGAGTAGGCCTGCGCCGGGCCGATGATTCCGAGACCGCCCAACAGTAACGCCGATGCCCCACCGATTCTGATGACCCGCAACGTGACATCCATCATGACCTGAACTCCTGAAAAAATAATTAGCACGTTACTAATGCGCCAGGAATGATAGTCCCGGCGGCCCCGCTTCGATAGCCGGTCGAACCGCTTCAGGCGACAAAGACGACTAAAGGATGAAGCGCCGTGACCGGGGAGTACCGCGGCGACAGGGTCGAATGTCGTTTTCGGTGGTCATGGTGTCATTGCCGACATCCCTCCACCCGGCGCAGACTGCCTGTCGAACTCCACCGGACGATGCCATGACCCACACCGTCGACCTGTTCGTCTATCCGGACTGCCAGTTGCTGGACGCCAGCGGCCCCTGGCAGGTCTTCGCCAGCGCCAATACGCTGCTGGGCCGGCCGCATTACGAGCTCCGCCTCACTGCCATCGAACACGGCGAGGTCCGGACCAACGGCGGCATGACGCTGGTCGCCACCCATGCCTTGGGAACGCCGTCGCCGGCCACGACCATCCCGAGCGGCACGCTGCTGGTGGCCGGCGGCCATGGCGTGCATGAACTGGACGACACCGTCATCCGCAAGCTCGCCGAACGCGCCGCCTCGGCGTCCCGGGTCGGCTCGATCTGCAGCGGGGCCTTCGCGCTGGCCAGAACCGGACTGCTCGACGGCTGCTGCGTCACCACCCACTGGCGTCAGGCCGAACGCCTGGCGCGGGAGTTTCCCGGGATCGACGTCGCGGCCGATGCGCTCTACCGGCAATGCGGCAATCTCTACACCAGTGCCGGTGTCACCGCCGGCATGGATCTGGCGCTCGCCCTGGTCGCGGCGGATCACGATCATCGCCTGGCCAGCGAGGTCGCCCGCGAGCTGGTGATGTTCCTGCACCGGCCCGGCGACCAGGCGCAATTCAGCGAAGGCCTGCGCTGCCAGCTCGCCAGCCATGGCAGGCTGCGCGCGTTGGTCGATCGCGTGCTGAACGATCCGCTGGCCGACTGGAACAGCGACAGTCTGGCCGCGGCGATGGCGGTGACACCACGCCACTTTCAACGCCTGTTCCGCCAGCAACTCTCGATGACGCCGGTGGAGTTCCTGACCCGGCTGCGGCTGGAGTCGGCGCGACGGCTACTGGCCGAGAGCGATGCCCCGCTGGCACGGATTGCCGACCATTGCCGCATCGGTGGCGCCGAACAGCTGCGCCGCCAGTTCCAGCGCCGCTACGGACTCGCGCCCAGCGCCTACCGCGCCCGCTTCGGCCGCCCCCTGCCCAACCCGGCCCCGACCCATGCCAGCAACCGAGACGCCTCATGACGACCTCCGCACCTTCCCGCCTGCCGCTCACCGTCTGGGGTCTGGCGCTATGCCAGGCGCTGCTGGTCAGCGGCAATATCCTGCTCATCGCCGTCTCGCCGCTGGTGGGCAGCCAGCTCTCCGGCGATGCCGACTGGAGCACGCTGCCGGTCGCCGCCCAGTTGCTGGGATTGACCGCAGCGACACTCCCCTCCGGCTGGTTGACCGCGCGCCTGGGGCGCAAGCGCACTTTCCTGATCGGCAACGGCGCCGGACTCATCGGCATCGCCATCTGCCTGCTGGCGCTGAAGAGTGCCGCCTTCCCGCTGTTCAATCTCGGCACCTTCGCCATCGGCATGAGTATCGGCGCCGGCATGCTCTACCGCTTCGCCGCCATCGATGCGGCAAGCCCGTCGCAGCGCGATCGCGCCCTCAGCCTGGTGATGGCGGGCGGTGTCATCGCCGCCTTCGCCGGGCCCTGGCTGGCGCGCTACACGCAACACGCCTTCGCGACGCCGTTCCTGGGCTGTTTCGTCGGCCTGGCGGGACTCTACGTCCTGGCGCTGCTGCTGCTCTCGCGGCTCGAGCTGCCTTCGCCCCGGGGCGCGGTGGACGGTGAATCGCCCCGCCGCCCCGGCCAGCTACTGCGAGAGCCACGACTGCTGGCGGCGGTGGTCATCGCCACCTTGAGCTACGCCACCATGAACCTGGCCATGACCGCGACGCCGCTGGCCATGACCCATGCCGGCCACGGCTTCGGCGACGTCACCAACGTGATTCAGTGGCACATCCTGGCGATGTTCGCCCCCTCGTTCGTCACCGGCGACCTGACCCGGCGCTTCGGTCACCGGCCGATGATCGCCGTGGGTTCGGCGGCCCTGCTGGCCAGCCTGCTCTGCGCCCTGCTTCCGACCACGTTCTGGACCTTCGCGATCGGGCTTTTCCTGCTGGGCCTGGGCTGGAACTTCACCTTCCTGCCCGCCAGCGCCTGGCTCACCACGACCTATCGGCCCGGCGAGGCGCCTCGCGTCCAGGCCATCAACGACTGCGCGGTCTTCTCGCTGACCACCCTCTCCGCACTGCTGGCCGGCCCGCTCAACGCCTGGCTCGGCTGGCAGACGCTCAATGTCATGTTGATCCCGCTGGTGGCGGCGATGTGGGCCGTGCTGGTGCTGTCTCGAAACGGTGCAAGAAAAAGCCCAGCGCGAAGCTGGGCTTGATGGATGTGCGTCGACGGCTCAACGCGCCTCTCGCGGCCGAACGATTCTCGCGGCTTCCATGAACTCATCGGCCCGCTCGCGATTGGCCCGGGTCACCAGGCTGACCGCCGCGAACAGCACCAGCGCGACCGGCAGCGCCCAGATACCCGCCGGCAGCCCCAGTGGTTTGACGCCGCTCAGGTAGAGATAGATGACGACCGCGCCGCCGCCGACGATGCTCGCCAGCGCCCCCGTCGCCGTGCCGCGCTTCCAGTAGAAGGCACCGATGATCGCCGGCACGATCACCACCAGGCCCGTCGAGGCCGCCACGGAGAGCACTGCAATCAGGTTGAGTTGAAGCTCCGCGAACAGGAAGGCGAGAATCGCGATGACCGGCAGCACCCACTTGCCCACCCTGAGCTGCTTCGCCTCGCTGGCATCGGCGACGACATTGGCGTAGACGTCCCGCGACAGCATCGAGGAGAGCGTCAGCATGATCGAGTCGATGGTGGAGATCGCCGCGGCCAGAATACCCACCATGACGATCACGCCGAGCACCGGCGGCACGTGCTCGGAAGCCAGCAGCGTCGGTGTCGCCAGATCGGACTGGCGCAGATCGGGGAACGCCACCAGCGCCGAGAAGCCCCACAGCACCGAGACCACGGTGTAGATGAAACCGAAGATCAGAAAGCCGATCAGCATCTGGCGCATCGACCTGAGCGACGCCGGCATGAACAGCCGCTGGCTGACCTGGGGGTTGGAGAGGCTGAAGAAGAACCACGGGATCGTCAGCCCCAGAAACGTCGTGAAGCTGAACAGGCCCGGCCCGGGGACGCTGAGAGAGGCCGGGTGCTCTCTGGCCAGCGTGTCGAACAGTGCCAAGAAACCGCCGAGCGAATGGACCACCAGCAGCGCCACCAGCGTCGAAGCGACGATCATGAACAGCGCCTGCAGCGAATCGGTCCACATCACCGAACGAATCCCGGCGATATAGGAGAACAGGATCGCCAGCAGCGTCGACACGATCACCCCGGTGGTGAACGAGATCGCCCCGCCGCTCATGCCCGCCAGCAGGTAGCCGACGCCCGCCAGCTGCACCGCGGCATAAGGAATCAGGAACACGCAGCTGGCGACGGCGGTCGCCACCGCGACTTTCCCGTTGCCATAGCGATGGCCGAGCATTTCGCTCGGCGTGACGAAACCGAAACGCTTGCCCACCGCCCAGAACCTGGGCCCGAAGATCGCCACCAGAGACACCCCGGCGAAGTAGACGATCTCGAACCCGAACGCCCCGACGCCGCCGGCGTAGGTGAGCCCCGCCAGCCCCACCATCATGAACGCACTGTAGGTCGTGGCGCTGTAGCTCAGCGCCGAGACGAAGCCGTTCATCTGACGGTTGCCCAGGAAATAACCCGACATGTCGACGCCGGGGCCGTTGGTCACTCTGGCGCGAGAGAGAAAGGCGACCCCCAGCCCTACGATCAGGTAGATTCCGACCGCGCCCCAGATCAACTCGATCGTCATCGCGACACCTCGTCGTCGGCCGCTCGCTCGTCCGCACGCGACGCCGTGGAGGGGAAGGAGCGAGTGATCATGATATTGGCCACGATGACCAGCACGCCGACGACGCACCAGAACAGGAAGCTGCCGTACCAGGCCTGGACCTGACCGAGCAGGCCATACGGCACGACGTAACAAGAAAGGACCAGAATCCAGACGCCCCATATCCAACGCCGAGCACTCATTGGCGATTCCCCTGCTATGTTTTTAGACAGAATGTTGCTGGAAAGTGCTTTCCTGGGATGCTGCCGCGGATTCCCGACATTTCGCCATCGGCCCTGCGCGATCCGCTGCAGCGGTCATGATAACGCGATAGTCTCGGGAACGATGAAACCGCAATGGATTTTTCGATGACGACAACGCATGTTCCCGCCAGCGTGGCCCCCCTCTGGCAGATGGACCCCATGGCACTCGACGCGCGACTGCGTGACTTCCTGAGCGAGGATATCGGCCACGTGGACCTGACCGCGACGCTGATGATCGACGAAGACTCGACCGGCCGGTTCGAGATGCGGGCGCGTGAGCCGATGACCCTTGCCGGGCTCTCGGTGGCGGCCCGGGTGTTCTCGCTCTACGACCCGACCATCGACATCGAAATGTCGGCGACGGACGGCGAGACGGTGGCCGAGGGCACCACTCTGATGCGATTGCAGGGCCCTGCTCGCAGCCTGCTGACCGTGGAGCGGACGGCGCTGAACCTGATCCAGCACCTATCGGGTATCGCCACTCTCACTGCGCAGTATGCCGAGCGGATCGCCGACACCAGGGCGCAACTGGTGGATACCCGCAAGACCACCCCCGGCCTGAGAGCGCTTGAGAAACATGCCGTGGCCTGCGGCGGAGGTCGCAACCATCGGCTAGGCCTGGACAGTGGCGTGATGCTCAAGGATAACCACATCGCGGTCTGCGGGAGCATCACCGCCGCCGTGGCTCGAGCGAGATCGCGCGTGCCGGTGCTGACCCGCATCGAGGTCGAATGCGACCGGCTCGACCAGGTCGAAGAGGCGCTGGCGGCCGGTGCCGACATCATCATGCTCGACAACATGTCGACGACGACGATGAAAAGCGCCGTCGAGCTGGTGGCCGGCCGCGTGCCGCTGGAAGCCTCCGGCGGCGTGCGCCTGGAGACCATACGCGACATTGCCGAGACCGGCGTCGATTTCATCTCGGTCGGACGTCTCACCCAGTCGGCGCCGGCCGTCGACATCGGCCTGGACGATGTACCGGACGACCTTGTCCGAACGCCACTCTCATCGCCCGTGTCGCCGCGGTGCAATTGATTCGATGTCCTCCACCGACATCAACAACACGGCCACCGTGGCCGCCTTCGAGTCGCTCATGGCGGAGCTGCTGGATCAGGATTTCGGGCTGCGCAAGCCACCCGTCATCACCTTCTGGTGCGGCGCGGGGTTCTCCAAGGCCTGGGATCCCCGCTCGCCCACGGATGGCGAGCTGTTCGCCATCGATCTCGACGATATCCAGGATTTTCCCAATCTTCGACACGTGATGCATGTGATCGGCTGGGAGGACTACCGTCACCTGGATTTCGAGCGTTTCAAGAACCTGCGCTACGTGCTGGACATGCAGGTGCGCTATCCCGATATCCGCAACCGCTATTTCGACGACCAGAACCTGCGACTGAGCATCCACGAGCTGCGCACCCTGGTGATGCGTCGTTTCACGGCGGCCTGCGACATCCACAACGTGGATGACAGGACGCTGCGCTTCACCTCGCCGTACGACAGCGACGGCCAGCGGGCGATCACCCGGTTCTTCGCCGCGCTGGAAGATCGCGCCGGCCAGGCCGGCCTCGGCGAGAACTGGCCGCTCTACCACTTCCTGACCACCAACTACGACTTCACCATCGAAACCATCCTGGAGCATGTCTACCGGCAGCAGGCGCCGGTATTCGGCAGGCTCTACCGGGGCATCACCCCGCAACGCATCTGCGGCGGCTCGATCTGGGAGCACTTGCCACGCACCGTCGACCGCAACGTGATCAAGATCAACGGCGGTTTCGAGATCCTGCCCACGGCGCAGGGGTTCGATTTCGAGTATCGCCGTCGCAGCGACACCCAGATTCGGCAGGAGCCCCCGCTGCTGATCCTGCCCTCCCAGGTCCAGGACTACGACGAACCCTACTTCCACCAGGTCTTCCCCAAGGCCGTTCGCCTGCTGCGGGAGACCGACGTGCTGGTGATCGTCGGTTACAGCATGCCCCAGGAGGATTCGCTGGTACGCTTCATCCTGCGCCAACTGGCGGAGAGTCCCAATGACGCCAAGGGCAAGCACGTATTCGTCATCGACACCAAGAATCATGCAACCATCAAGTCACGGCTCGAGGAGATGTTCTTCTATCTGCCACGCACCGGCTGGCCCCGCGAGCACTACTACAGCGGCCGCTTCGAGGATTTCTGCCACAAGGTGACGAGCGCATGAGCCCAAAAGTCCGGGAGTGCTGCCGGATCCTCCGAAACGGCGGCGACGACCCGCCATCGCTCGAGGATCCGACCCCCATATCGACTACGCTAGGTGACTTCCTCATCCGTGTCTGAGGCCATCCCCATGATTCGAACGGACCCCGCCCATGCAACACCTTGATCTACAGGTACTCGACGCGGCGCTCGAATGGGCCAACGACGGCGAGACGATCTGGCTCTGCAGCGTACTGGCGACGTTCGGCTCGTCGCCGCGCGAGCCCGGCTCGATGCTGGTCGCGAAAGCGGACGGCAGCCATGTCGGCTCGCTCTCCGGCGGCTGCATCGAGGAGGATTTCCTCGGCAGGATCGCCGAAGGGCATTTCGTCGATGCGCTGTCGGTGGTTCGCTACGGCGAAGGGGCCGACGAATCGCCCCAGGTCTCGCTGCCCTGTGGCGGGATTCTGGATGTGCTCGTCGAGCGCCTGACGCCGGATGCCGAGACCCTGACGCACCTGGAGGTGCTTCACGCGACCCTGCTCGGCCAGCGCTCGCTGGTGCGCCGAATCGACCTGGAGAGCGGGCGCAAACGCTTCGTCGAGGCCGGCGAGAACGGCCCCCGTGTCGAGCGCGACGGCGAGGTCATCCACCTCCGCGTGGGGCCGGCGCTGCGCCTGATCATCGCCGGGATCTCGCCGGTTTCCCGCTTCTGCGCCGAATTCGCCCGTGCGCTGGGCTTCGAGGTGATCGTCTGCGATCCCAGGGAAGAAGCCCGGCGCGATTTCCCGATCGAGGGAATCGAGCTGCAGTCGGGGCTGCCGTCGCTGTTCATCGGCTCCGGCGCCGCGCATGCCGCCACCGCCATCGTCGCGCTGACCCACGACCCCCGGATCGACGATCTGGCCATGATCGAAGCCGTGCGCACGCCGGCGTTCTACATCGGCGTGATGGGGTCGAAACGCACTTCCGAAAAGCGGGCCGAACGCCTCAAGCGCTCCGGCGGGCTGGACGACGACGCCATCGCGCGCATCCAGATGCCGATCGGGCTGAACCTCGACAGCAAGACGCCGGCCGAGATCGCTCTCGCCGTCGTCGCCGATGTGCTCCGCGTGCGACGCGGCAAGTCACGCCATGAGCTCTGACTCCCAGACCGAGCCGCCAGCCGTCGTGGCGCTGGTCATGGCGGCCGGTGTCTCCCGGCGCTTCGGTGGCGACAAGCGCCGGGCCAGGCTGACGGACGGTCGTACCCTGCTGGCGACCACGCTGACGACGGTCGCCCGTGCCTACCCCCGCTGGTGGCTGGTCACGCGCCCGGGGGACGACCTGGAACCGGGAGAGGCGTTCGATCCCGCCCGCCACCGACGACTGATCGCCGACCATGCGCGGAACGGGCTGGGGGGGAGCCTCGGCGACGCGTTTCGTCATCTGATCGTTGAAGAGGAGACGGCGATCGCCGCCGCCGTGGTGCTGGCCGACATGCCGTGGCTGAGCGCCACCACCTGTGCGCGACTCGATATTCACGCTCGTCCCGAGCGTATCGTCATACCCTGCCATCAGGGACAACGCGGTCACCCGGTGCTGTTCGGCCGCACTTTCTGGCCGGCGCTGGCACAGCTGAAGGAAGGAGACGGCGCGAGAGCCATCGTGAAGGCGAATCGCGAAGCCGTTCATCTCGTCGATGTCGACGACGAGGGTATCTGGCGGGATATCGACACGCCCCAGGACCTGCCCGATCCGCCATGAGGCGCGCGCCGGGTCAACCGAAGAACTTGTCCCAGGCCAGCAGCCCCCAGGTCACCGCCGCCATTCCCAGCGCCAGCATCACCGCCGCCGAGCCGATATCCTTGGCACGCCCCGAGAGCTCGTGATGCTCCGGGCCGATCCGGTCGACCACCGTCTCCACCGCACTGTTGAGCAGCTCGACGATCAGCACGAAGATGCAGCTGCCGACCAGCACCAGCCACTCGACGGGATTCTTGCCGATCCACCAGGCAAAAGGCACCAGCACGATGCAGAGCGCCACTTCCTGGCGAAAGGCGGTCTCGTTGCGGAATGCTGCCACCAGCCCCTTCAGTGAGTATCCGGTGGAGTAGACCAGATGGCGAAAACCGGTATCGCGAGATTTCATGGATGTCCGTTGCAGTCGGGTTGGCGACTGCCCTCTAACGTGACCGAGTATCGGCGCGCTGCCGTGTATAGGCGACGATGGTAGCAGAGCCGCATGCCGACATCATCGCCGTTGCGCAATGCGCTCGACTCATGGAGCCCGGGACGACGCGGGACGTGGCTGGCTCCCTGGCCGCCCGGCCTTTATGCTGGCACGACACCAATACGACGCCGCGTCACGTTGCCAACAGGGTCAATCATGTCCGAAGCCAATCCGCTCTATCCTGCTCTCGAACCTCACGCCAGCGGCCACCTGGATACCGGTGACGGCCACCAGGTCTACTGGGAGCGTTGCGGCAACCCGGACGGCAAGCCGGTGGTCTTCCTCCACGGCGGCCCGGGCGGCGGCTGCAAGCCGATCCACCGTCAGCTGTTCGACCCCGCGCGCTACGACATCCTGCTGTTCGACCAGCGCGGCTGTGGCCGTTCCACGCCCCATGCCAGCCTCGACAACAACACCACCTGGCACCTGATCGAGGACATGGAGCGCCTGCGCAGGATGATCGGTGCCGAGCACTGGCAGGTGTTCGGGGGCTCGTGGGGATCGACGCTGGCGCTGGCCTACGCCGAGCGACATCCGGATCGCGTCAGTGAGCTGGTGCTGCGCGGCATCTTCACCATGCGCCAGCAGGAGCTCGACTGGTTCTACAAGCATGGGGCCCGCAACATGTTCCCCGAGAAGTGGGAGCGGCTGGTGGAGATTCTGCCCGAGGGGCAGCGCGACGATATCATTCCCGCCTTCCACGAACGGCTCATGGGCAACGATGTCGAACGCCAGCTCGAGGCCGCCCGGCGCTGGAGCGTGTGGGAAGGCGAGACCTCGAAGCTGATCCCCGTCGACGCCAGCGACTCCCATGCCGCCGATCACTTCGCCCTGGCCTTCGCCCGGATCGAGAACCACTACTTCGTCAACAAGGGCTTCTTCGAGTTCGATGATCAGCTACTGCGTCAGGCCGATCGCCTGACCGGCATTCCCGGCGTGATCGTTCACGGCCGCTACGACATGGTCTGCCCGCTCCGCAACGCCTGGGACCTGGCCAAGGTGTGGCCGGAGGCGAACCTCGAGATCATCGAGGCGGCAGGTCACGCGTTCAGCGAACCGGAGATCATGGCCGCCCTGGTACGGGCGACCGACCGGCTCGCCGATCGTCGATGATTCGAGGTCACGGACCGCGAGCGTGAAACACGACGAACGACGGGAAGCCGCCGGCTTCCCGTCGCTGCGAGCCGAGCCGACTCAGTTCTGGGGGCGTTGCTTGGTGGCGTCGAGCCCCGTCTTCTTCTCGGTGGTCAGCTTGGTGATCTCGGCGGAGCTCTTGATGGCACGGTCGAAGACATCTTTCAGGTCGGCCATCGTGCCGGTACTGCCCAGCGCGCCATTGGCCGCATCCTGAAAGTTCCAGTGACCGGACAGGCCATCCGCGTTCGGATTGTCGAGGGTCTCGATAGCGGTGTAGACATCGGGATGGCTCAGCATATAGCTGGCGGCCGCGGAGACCTCCGGCGGCGTATTGCCGCTGGTGTCGTTGGCCAGCGCCTCGAGATCGCTTTTCCATACCGCGCCACCATGGTCCTTGACGTAGTCCGCAAGGATCTTGCTGGACTGGGAGACGCAGAGTTGATCTTCGAAGGAAGAGAAGGAAGACGGCTGGTTGGCGGGGCTGTTGCCCGTCGGCGTCACACTAGACATCGGCTTTTTCCCTGGCAGAAGTTCGTTTCGATGATTGTGGCGCGGCTCCATGACATCGGCATGAACCTCGCGCGTTCTGCTGGCTCCCGTGCAACGGGGCAACTCGATTATGAAACGTCGCAAGCGCCGCGAGGGGGTCGAAACGTGTCATTGATCGACACAATGAAAACCAACCGTCATCAGGCGTAACACTAGGATACGTTACGCGACTGGCGAACTGCCCCGCTATTGCGGTTCAGGCCGGCATCCTCTCGACCGCGAGGTCGATGATCGTCGCCGCAACGGCCTGCGCCCGCGGCACCACCGTTTCCAGCCGGCAGTACTCGTCGTCGGTGTGCATCTTGGCGCCCACCGGGCCAGTGCCGCAGAGCGTGGGAATACCGAGGCTCGCCGTGGTCCCCGCATCCGAACAGCCGCCGGTGAACTCGCCGCCGACGTTGAAGCCAAGCTTCTCGGCCTGGGCCCGGTAGCGCGCGAACAGCGCCTCGCTCATGGCCGGCTCCATCGGCAGGAAGCCGGAGGTCTGACGGATCGTCGCCTGCGTTCCAGGAATCTCCTCCTCGGCAATGATCGTCTCGATCGCCGCCAGCAGATCGAGCCGCTGCTGGTTGGTGACGAAGCGCGTGTCCAGCTGTGCCGTGGCCGAGGGCGCCACGGTGTTGCGCGACACGCCCCCCTCGATCAGACCGACGTTGGTGGTCACGCCGCTGGCGTAGTCGGTCAGCGCATGGAGCTTGACGATCTTGCGCGCCAGCGCTTCGATGGCGCTGGCGCCGTCGGCATGGCTGACGCCCGAGTGGGCCGCCTTGCCGGTCACTTCGATCAGAAAGGCCGCTCCGCCCTTGCGGCCGGTGACCACGTTACCGCTGATGCGCCCCGGTTCGGCGTTGAGCACGGCCCGCGCGCCGCTGGCCGCTTCGCGAATGAAGGCAGTACCGTCGCGGGAGCCGATCTCCTCGTCCGCCGTGAACAGCGCCCGCACCGGGAACGGCAACGGCGCCAGCCGCTTGAGTGCCCGCAGCACGAAGATATTGAGCACCAGCCCCGATTTCATGTCGGCGACACCAGGACCGAAAGCGGTATCGCCCTCGCGGGTGAAGCCGCGCTCGGCGACGGTGCCGGTCGGAAACACCGTATCGCGATGCCCCATCATCAGCACGTGGCCGGCGCCTGCATCGCCGCCGTCCCCCTCCAGTCGCGCCTCGAGAATATCCCCGGCGTCCGGGCGCGGCGTGCGCGTCACGGCAATTCCGTCGGCCTCCAGCCAGCCCACGATGACATCCGCCACCGCATCGGTGCCGGCCTTGTCGTAGCTGTTGGAATCGATATCCACCAGTGTCTGCAGGCACTCGATCATCTCCGCCTGCCGCCCGGCCAGCCACTCGCAGGCCGTGGCCATCATCGTCTTCGCGTCGGTCAGCGGTGCCATCGTTCGCGCTCCTTATTGATGTCTCGACCCTGCTCGGCCAGATCCCACCATAACCCGGCCATGATACCCAGACCTTCCCTCAGGATGCTCGCCAATGCGTGCTCGTCGGGGGCGTGCTGGGAGCAGGCCGGGTAGGAGTGCGGCACCCACAGCGTCGGCAGTCCCAGCGTCTCGGCGAAGACATCGTTGGGCAGCGAGCCGCCCAGGTTGGGCAGCAGCGTCGGTGTCTTGCCGCTGGACTCATGCATCGATGCCAGCGCCCAGCGGACCCACGGGTCGGTCGGGTCGAGTCGCGTGGCATTCATCTGCGACATCCGCGCGCTGCTGACCTCCACATCCTCGAAGCCGTGAGCGTCGAGATGCCGACGCAGATGTTCGAGGAAGCGCTCGCGGTCACTGCCGACCACGAAGCGCAACTGGCAGTGCGCGTAGGCCTCGCCGGGAATGGCGTTGACGGGCGCATCCGGGTTGCCGGCCTTGATCGCCAGCAGCTCCAGGGTGTTCCAGGCGAACAGCCTTTCCGCCGGCAGCAGGCCCGGTTCGCCCCAGCTCGTATCGATCGCCGGATCCCCCGGTGTCGCCCCGACCTCGAGCGAGGCAACGGCGTCGCGAACCGGCGCAGGAATCGCCGGCGGGCGCAGGCCCTCGATCAGGATCTTGCCGTGGGCATCGACCAGCGTCGCCCAGGCGTTGGCGAGCCGGGTGGCCGGATTGGAGAGCACGCCCCCCCAATTGCCCGAATGATGCGCGCCGTCGCGGGCGCGCAGGCGCAGATCGAAGTTGAACGACCCGCGGGAACCGAGAAACAGCGTCGGCGAGTCCGCCGACAGCCGCGGCCCGTCGGAGGCGATGAACAGATCCGCTGCCAGGCGCTCGCGATTGGCTTCGCAGACCGCCTTCAAGCCCGGTGAGCCGGTCTCCTCCCCCATCTCCAGTATCAGTTTGACGTTATAGCCGAGTGTTCCGCCACGCGCGTCGATGACGCTCGCCAGCGCCGCGAAATTGAGCGTGTGCTGGCCCTTGTTGTCGGCGGTGCCGCGGCCGTACCAGCGTTCGCCCTCGACCACGATCTGCCACGGCGACAGCCCTTCCCGCCACTGCGTATCGTAGCCCCGCACCACATCGCCATGGCCGTAGGTGAGCAGCGTCAAAGCCGCATCGGCCTCGATTCGCTCGGCCAGCAGGAACGGCCCGAAACCGTCCACCGGGTTGTCGACGACCTCCCAGCTGAATCCCAGTTTCTCGATATCGGGAATCACGAACTCGGTCAGGTAACGCCGCAGCTCGCCGTCGCGCCCCACCTCCTGGCTTTCACTGCGCACCGCGACACGGGCGTCGAGCTGTCGCAGGAAGTCGCCGCTGTCGAAGGCTTGCCAGGCGTGTTGCAGCGCTGTTGCTCGCGCCATGAATCTCTCCTCATTGGATACGAATAGGATTGAACGGGCCGTCGATCGCGACGAACGGACTCAAGCCAGATGGCAAGCGACTCGGGCGTTGTCGCCACGGATATCCTCCAGTCGCGGCCGTTGTTGACAACAGACCGCCTCAGCCTTGGGGCAACGCGGGTGAAACGCGCAACCGGCGGGCGGATCGCTCGGGTCCGGCATGGCATCGCCCAGCCCGATATCCGGCACGCCCAGTCCCGGCTCCGGGGTCAGCGCCGAGTCCAGCAGTGCCCGGGTGTACGGGTGGCGCGGGGCGCCGAAGATCTGCGCCCGCGTTCCCTCCTCGACGATACGCCCCAGGTACATCACCGCGACCCGATCCACCAGATGCTCGACCACGGCCAGATCGTGGCTGATGAACAGATAGGTCAGCCCGAACTCGGCCTTGAGATCCAGCAGCAGGTTGAGGATCTGCGCCTGGACCGAGACGTCCAGCGCAGAGGTCGGCTCGTCGCAGATCACGATATCCGGACGCATGATCAACGCACGGGCAATGGCCACGCGCTGGCGCTGGCCGCCGGAGAGCTGGCCCGGGAACTGGTCGGCGGCGCGTCGGGGCAGCCCGACCACATCCAGGGTTTCGGCCACGCGTGCCGCCTGCTCACGGGACGTACCGATGCCATGCACTCGCAAAGGCAATCCGACGATCTGGGCGATCCGCTTGCGCGGGTTGAGCGAAGAGTAAGGGTCCTGGAAGATCGGCTGAACGTGCCGCGCCAGCGCTTTCTGGTTGGCGCCCTGTAGCGGCTTGCCATCGACCAGCACGTCACCCTCGCTCGGCGTCGTCAGCCCCAGCAGCATCTTGGCCAGGGTGCTCTTGCCGCAGCCCGACTCCCCCACCAGGCCCATGACCTGGCCACGGGGAATCCGCAGCGAGACATCGCTGACGGCGCCCAGCGCGCGTCCGCGCCTGAACAGCCCGCCGCCCAGCGTGAAGGTTTTCGACAGTCCGCAGAGTTCCAGCGCCGGCGGCGTTCGAGATGTCGATGCGGCGTTCGGCGTCGTCGACGACGGGCGCGGTCCGGCTATCTCGGTGGTCGAATGGACGTTCATGACATCGTCTCCGGTTGACGGGGCGCCGGTACCGGCCGGTCGGCGTAGTGACAGCGGGCCCGGTGATCGCCGGGCAGCGACATCAGCGGTGGCGTCCGTTCACAGGTCGGCTGCGCCTGCGGGCAGCGATTGCGGAAGGCGCACCCCTCGACGTCACCGACCAGACTGGGCACCACGCCGGGGATCGCCTGCAGCCGACTGCCGGGGGGTGTCTTGCCCGGTGCGGGGATACAGCTCAGCAGCCCGCGCGTGTAGGGATGGCCGGGATCGGCATAGAGTGCCGGCGTGGGTGCGGATTCGATCACCTCGCCGGCGTACATCACCGCCACCCGATCGGCGATGCGCGCTACGACACCCAGGTCGTGCGTGATGAAAATCACCGCGGTGCCGAACTCCTGTTGCAGCTCCCGCAGCAGGCGCAGGATCTGGGCCTGGATGGTCACGTCGAGGGCCGTGGTGGGCTCGTCGGCGATGATCAGGTCGGGTTCGCACATCAGCGCCATGGCGATCATCACACGCTGGCGCAGCCCGCCGGAGAGCTGATGCGGATACTGCTCGAGGCGGTCCTTGGCGGCGCTGATGCCGACCCGTTCGAGCAGATAGATCGCCCGCTCCCGCGCCTCCTGCCAGCTGACGCCGCGGTGGCGGATCAGCCCTTCGCAGAGCTGATTGCCCAGCGTGTAGGCCGGATTGAGCGCGGTCATCGGCTCCTGGAAGATCATCGCCATGCGCGCCCCGCGCAGGTCGCTGCGGCGACGTTCGGAGAGCGTGGCCAGATCGATCCCGTCGAACTCGAGACGATCGGCACTGAGCCTCGCCTTGCGCGGCAGCAGACCCATCAGGGCGAGCGAGGTCATCGACTTGCCGCAGCCGGACTCCCCCACCAGGCAGAGCATCTCGCCGCGCTCGACATGGAAGTCGATCCCGCGCACCGCGTGCAGCGTACCCGCCTCCACCGGCAGATCGACGCGCAGGTTGTTCACGTCCAGTAATGGCATCAGTTGCGCCCTCCCGGTGCGTTGAGATCCCGTAGTCCGTCGCCGAGCAGGTTGATCGCCAGCACCAGCACGAACAGCGCGATACCGGGGATCGCGATGACCCAGGGCTGGAAGAACATGTAAGCCTTGCCCTCGGCGACCATCAGCCCCCAAGACGGCAGCGGCGGCTGCACGCCCATGCCGAGGAACGACAGCGTCGCCTCGAGCAGGATCGCGTGGGCCATCTCCAGGGTCATCACCACGATCAGCGAGCCGGCGATGTTGGGCAGCACTTCCCGCAGCAGGATGTAGGGCAGCGAGCAGCCCAGCGTGCGCGCCGCATAGACGTACTCGGCATCGCGCATCTGCTGGGTGACCGAGCGCGATACCACCGCGAAGCGGTCCCACAGCAGCAGCCCCAGCAGCAGGATCACCGTGGTCAACGAGCCGCCGGTGAGCGAGGCCAGCGCCAGCGCCACCAGCACCACCGGCATCGCCAGGCGGGTGGTGATGACGTAGCTGATGACCGCATCCACGCGGCCGCCGAAATAGCCCGCCAGCACCCCCAGCGTGGTGCCGATGAGACCGGAGATCAGCGCGGCCACCAGCCCGATGGTCAACGAGATGCGCGTCCCGAACAGCAGTCGGCTCAAGGTGTCGCGGCCCAGCTTGTCGGTGCCCAGCACGTGTGCCCACGAGCCCTTGTCATGCCACACCGGCGGCACCATGCGGTTGGCGATGTCCTGATGATAGGGATCATGGGGGGCCAGCAGCGGCGCGAAGATGGCGACCAGCACCGCCAGTGCGACCAGCACCAGGCCGATGGCCAGCCCGCGATGGCCGAACAGCCTGCGGGTCACCCGCGCCCACGCCGGCGCCGGCAGCGGCATCTCGCCCAGGGAGGCAGCGGAGGTCGCGGCTGAAGAGACGCGAGGCGAAACGTTCGAAGTCGTCATGTCGCTCTCCTCAGCGGGTACGGATACGGGGGTCGAGCGCGGCGTTGGCGACATCCGCCAGCAGCGTCAACACGATGTAGAACAGCGCAATGATCAGCACCACGGCCTGCACCACGGGATAGTCGTTGCGCGAGATGGCATCCCAGGCCAGCTGTCCCAGGCCGTTGAGCGAGAACACCGATTCGATGACCACCGAACCGCCGAGCATGAAACCGAGCTCGACGGCGGCCAGCGCCACCACCGGGATGACCGCGTTGCGCAGCGCATGCTTGAAGATCACCGAGCCGGCGCGCAGCCCCTTGGCGCGGGCGGTGCGGATATAGTCGGACTCGAGCACCTCGAGCATGCCGGTCCGGGTCAGTCGCATCATCGCGGGCGTGGCGTAGTAGCCCAGCGCGATGGCCGGCAACACGAAATGCTGCCAGCCGTCGCTACCGGCGGCCGGCAGCCACTGCAGCGTCACCGCGAAGACCACGATCAACGTCAGGCCGAACCAGAAACTCGGCATCGCCTGCCCCACCACGGCGAACAGCAGCGCCAGCCGATCGATCCAGGTGTCGCGCTTGAGCGCTGCCAACACGCCCAGCGGAATCGAGATGCTCACCGCCAGCGCCAGCGCGAGGCCGCCCAGCGTCAACGTGATCGGCATGCGATCGGCGATCAGCTCCACCACCGTGCTCTGGTAGTAGTAGGAGCGGCCGAAATCGAAGGTCAGCGCACCCCCCAGCCAGTCCAGGTACTGGCTGACGATGGGCCGATCGAGCCCGTAATCGACGCGGATCTGCTCGACCTGCTCGGCGGTGGCCTCCGGCCCGGCGATCGACGTCGCCAGGTCGCCGGAAAGATGCAGCAGCATGAAGCTGACGACCGAGATGGTCAGCGCCACGCTGATCGCCACCAGAACCCGGCGGATGATGAAAGTGCCCATGGAACCTCCTCACGCCACGCAGCCTCGTCAATCCAGCACGGGGCCACGCCAGCGGGTTACGGATATCGAAAGCGTTACTTCCAGCTGGCCTCGGCAAAGCGCGGCAGCTCATCCGGATAGGGCGTGAAGTTCAGATCGGCGGTATAGGCGTAGTAGGTGGAGTAGGAGAACAGCGGCGCCCAGTAGGCCTGTTCCGAGATCCGCTGCAGCGCCTTGCGATAATTCTCCTTGCGCACCTCGGGGTCGACGGACGTATCGGCGGCGTGGAGCCACTGCTGGACCTGCTCGTCCTGCCAGTGATCGTCGGCGCCGCCGCCGAAGTAGACGCTGGTGAATGCGGAGACATCGTTGACCGAGTAGGAACCCCAGGTCTTGAACGACATGTCGGTGTTGCCGCCGCGCTGCTGCTCCAGCAGGGCCGGCGAGGTCATGAAACGCAGATTGGCGCGAATGCCGACGTTGCGCAGATCGCCGATCATCGCCTCGGCGTAGTCCCGCTCGCGATAGGCGTAGAGATTCAGCTCGAAGCCATCGCCGTAGCCGGCGTCCGCCAGCAGTTGGCGGGCCTTGTCGGGGTCGTAGTCGTACTCGACCACGTCCTGGGTCTCGCAGCCGAACTGGGCCGGAAAGCATGGCGCATAGAGGGGGCGACTGCCGCCCCGCACCAGGTTGTCGGCCATGCCCTGGCGGTTGATCGCGTGATTGATCGCCTGGCGAACCTCGAGCTGACTCAACGGTGAGTTCTCGCGCGTGGCGGCATCGAAGGAGATGTACCCGACCCGCATGGTCTCGCCGCTGTCCACGGTCAGGTTGGGCATGCCCTGCATCTGCTCGGCCTGATCCGCCGGGACGCGCCAGATCCAGTCGACCTGACCGGTCATCAGCTGCGCCACGCGGGAATCCTGATCGGGAATCACCTTGAACTCGAGCTTGCCGATGTGCGGCTTGCCGATGGGGCTATCGGCGAAGTAGTCATCGTTGCGGACCATCTTGACGCCTTCCCCCGGCGTCACTTCGGTAATCCGGTAGGGGCCGGTACCGATCGGCTGCTTGCTGAAACCTTCGAGGCCGACTTTCTGGAAGTACTGATCCGGGAAGACCGGAAGCGGACCGGAGAGATATTCCAGCGCCGCCGGGAAAGGCCCGTTGAGATGGAAGCGGACATGGGTGTCGTCGATCTTCTCGACGCTCTTGATCCAGTCGGTGTTCTGGCGGGTGACCACCTTCGAGTCCGGCGACACCACGTAGTTGAAGGTGAAGACCACATCATCGGCGTCGAACGGCTCGCCGTTCTGGAACGTCACGCCCTGACGCAGCGTCATCTCCAGGGTGGTGTCGTCGACCCAGTGCCACTCGGTGGCGAGCATCGGCTCGTAGTCGTTGGTCTCGGGGTTGCGGTAGATCAGCGTATCCCAGGCCAGGTGCGAGATGATCACCCCTTCCCGCAGATTGTTGTGATACGGACTGATGTTCTCGGGTTCGCTGTCGGAAGCGTAGACCAGCGTATCGTTGGCCTTGTTGGCCAGTGCCGGCAGCGACAGGCAGCACAGCGCCGTGCCGGCCACGATGTGGCGAAGCGTCAGGTTGGAGCGCATTTCGACCTCATTGTTGTGTTGTTGGCTGAGAGCGTGTTGTTGGCTGAGAGCGTATCGTTGGCTGAGAGCGTGTTGTTGGAGCATCCATACCGCCGGCGGTGTCGTGCCGGAGATCAGGTCTCGTGTCGAGCGATACCCCTTCGGCCGACACCGTTTTCATCGAAGCTATCGAACGCCTACCCATGCCACAAGTACAATGTTTAGAACCAACCGTTGCCATTTCGGCAAAGGTTAATAAAAACAACATCCACCACAGCCGTGGACGAAGCCGAGGAGAGCACAATGGCAATGAACAGTCGCGCCCTTCAGGAAACCGCGCTGCGCTACTTCCTGGCAGTGGTGAAAAACGGCTCGATCAGCGAGGCGTCGCTCAAGCTCAACGTCGCGGCCTCGGCGATCAGCCGCCAGATCGCCCGGCTCGAAACCGAGCTCGACACCCAGCTGTTCGAGCGCCGTGCCAGGGGGATGGTGCCAAGCGCCGCCGGGGAGCTGCTCGCCGCCCATGCCAGACGCATGCAACTGGAAACCGACCGGATTGCCAGCGAGATCCAGGCACTGCAGGGGCTCGAGCGCGGCACGGTGCGCCTGGCCAGCTCGGAAGGGTTCGCGGTGGATTTCATTCCCCTGGCGATCGCCCGGTTTCGGCGCCGCTATCAGGGTATCCAGTTTCGGCTCAGCGTCAGTTCGCCCGCCGAAGTGACGCGCCGGATACGCGAGGGTGAGGTGGACATCGGACTCACGTTCAGCCTGGCGCCGGAGCGCGACATCCAGGTGGAATCGCGTCAGCGATCGCGCATTCAGGCACTGATGGCCCACGACCACCCGCTGGCCGGTCGACGCGAAGTGAAGCTGTCACAGTTGCAGCCCCACCCTATCGCCCTGCCACCCCCGGAGACCACGCTGCGCCAGCTGTTCGACATCTGCTGCAGCCAGCAGAACCTGATCTTCGAGTCCGTCTTCACCAGCAACTACACCGAGGCGCTGGTCAACTTCGCCATGCTGGGCGGCGGGATCGCCCTGGCCGGCGAGATATCGATTCGCCATCGGCTTCTCCACGATCGGCTGGTCGCGGTACCGATCCGCGATACCGGCATGGATGCACGACACGTGGAATTGCAGACCCTCGCCAATCGCACCCTGCCGGCGGCTACCGGGGCATTCGTCGAGCATCTCAAGGGGATGATGGAAGCCGGCAGGCCGTAACGCGTCTCAGCCGGCGTGGCACTTCTTGAACTTCTTGCCGCTGCCGCAGGGGCAAGGGTCGTTACGCCCGATGTCCTTCATGGCGTTACGTACCGGTGCCTGCGCTTCATGGTGGTGATGCTGGCAATGCGGGCCATGGACGTGACCTGGGCTGTCGTGGCCATGGTCGTGATCGTGCTGGCAGTCTGGGCCGTGGACGTGTGGCTGGGTCATGGGGCGATACCGTGTCGAAGGGAGGATAACCGAGGCGCGATTATCCTCCACCGTTCGCAACGGCGCCATCGTCTCGCGGATCGATAGCGCTACTTGAGCTCGATCTCGACGAACACGAATTCGAAATCGTTGGCATTGACCACGTTGTGCTCGGCGCCCTTGTCCCGGTAGTAGGAGACGCCAGCTTCCAGCGTCGAGAACGTATGACCATCCAGCGTCTCGAGCTCGAGCTTGCCGGTGGACTGCGGCACCACGACATAGTCGCGATCATGCGCGTGCCAGCCCGTCTCGGCGCCAGGAGGGAAGCGCCACTCGGTCACCACGACACGCTCATTGTCGATCTGTACGGTTGGCTGGGCCTGGGGGCGCGAAGCGCTCATGCAACTCCTCCTCTGTCGAAATCGTGGGGTACGCCGGGCATCGACGCGATCTTGCCGATGCCCGACCGGGTCGTCAGTAGCCGTGGCGCTCGAGGATCGCCTCCTGGTCCTGCGCCGGATGGCCATAGAACCTCAGCAGCTGTTCCGCCCGGTTGGTGAAGAAGCCGTCGACGCCGCGCTGCCGGTAGCGTTCGAAGTCGGCCGGCTCATCGACCGTGTAGAGATGCACCAGCATGCCGTCGTCGTGAGCCATGCCGATCATCCATGGCTCGGCCAGCTCCATGTAGCTGAACTGGCTGCTGAAAGGTCCGTCATGCTCGGTCTGGACCGCCGACGGGCCGATGCCGAGCGCGCCATGATCCCTGGCGAAGTCGAGCCAGGACCGGAAGGCTTCCGGCGAGGCCACCTGCTGGCGCGCGTAGTAGTCGGCCTTGCTCTCGTCCTCGCCCTGCGGCTCGCTCGGCGCGGCCTCGATGCCGCCCTCGCCCAGCCACAGCAGCAACACCCGCGGCACCTCCGGCATGGTCTGTTCCAGGGCTTCGAGGCTGGCCCTGGAGAAGGTCTGCATGACCAGGCGTCCCGGACCGTCGCCGACCTTCACCGCCCCACCCTCCGCGGCCGGCCGGGTCTCGGCGGCATCGCCCAGCCAGCCACGCGCCTCGAGCTTCTCGCGCAGGTCCTGTTCGATCTCCGGGAACTGCTCGGGCACCTTGGTCTCGATATAGAGTCCCGGATGGTTGTCGCCGTTTTCGGCGATGTCGATCACCTCGTCGAGCGTCAATATCTCGAGACCCGAGTAACTGTCGCGGGCACGCTCCGGATAGCTCGCATTGAACCAGCTGCCGGCGTCGAGCTGCTTGAGCTCGTCCAGGGTAAAACTCGATACCGGCGCGTCGGCGCGGTCGGGAAACACCTCGGCCACATCGGTATTGCGGCCCAGGGTATTGTCATGCACGGCTACCAGTACGCCGTCACTGGTGCGCTGCAGGTCCAGCTCCAGGTAGTCGACTCCCAGGTCCCGCGCCAGCAGATAGGCGGGCCGGGTCGATTCCGGCGCCTGGTAGGACGCTCCCCGGTGGGCGATCACCGCATCGCAGGGTATCGGAATCTTGGTGCAAAGCGTCGAACCTTGGGGGCTCGCCCCGTCGTCGGCCTGGGCAGCCGCGAACGGCAGCATCAGGCTCAAGCCGCAGATCCGCAGCCAGTGTCGCTTCGCCTTGATCATCGTCGTCTCCTCGGGGGTTGTCGGGGTGCTGCAGGGAACGTTCCGACCACGGCTAACGCATGATCTCCACGCTATGTCGCGTGGCGGCCATCAACTCGCCGAAAGCGGCCACGGCCGCTTCCACATCGCGCTGGCGCATCGCCGCCAACAGCGTCAGATGGTGCGGAAAACTGGCATCGAAGACCTGGTTTCTGTCCTGCGGCGTCTGCCATGACACATAGAGCTCGGAGTGAATCGAGCGTATCAGTTCCACCAGCACCTGATTGTGACTGGCGCGATAGATGGCGAGATGGAACGCCGAGTCCGCCTCGTGGACGCGCAGGAAATCGTCGGCCGCGCGGGCGACCCGGTAATCCGACAGGTACTGTTCCATCTCGTCGAACTGGGCCTCGCTGGCGTGCCGGGTAGCCAGTGCGATGGCCTTTTCCTCCAGCACCAGGCGCACATCCAGCATTTCCAGCAGGTGGCGCCGCGCATCCGTCACGTGCAGGCGCGAGAACAGGCGGAAGGTCTGCTGGTCGCTGACATAGATCCCCTTGCCGTTGACGACCTGGATCACGCCCTCGGCCTCGAGCCGCTTCAGCCCCTCCCGCAGCGTGGAGCGCCCCACCTGCAGACGCTGCATCCATTCGGCCACCGACGGCAGTCGATCCCCGGCCGCCAGCCGCTGCTCGGCAATATAGCTGCCGATCTCGCCGGCTACCGTGTCGGATAAGTAGAGTCTTTTCATCACTGTCCCGCTGATGCCGCTGGGCGGCCGTAGGCAAAAACGGTAACCACAAACCCGCTTAGGTTCAATTGAAGCGCCTGTCGCGCTGTGATAATTCTACCTATCAGACAGGCTGACACCTGAATTCTCCACGACCCGAACTCTCTGCTCACCGACCCTGGCGATTTTCATGACGCTCAACGACAACGCCTCCGAGGCCGCTCGGGACTCCGAGATCTGCACCCACGCCTTCGAGGAGCACGAACGCTATGAGGGGGCGATCGCGCCCCCCATCTACCAGACCAGCCTGTTCACGTTCCCGACGCTGGAACGCTTCACCGAGGTGATGCGCGACGAGCGCAGCCATTTCGTCTACAGCCGCGGCCTCAACCCGACCGTCAAGCTGCTCGAGGACAAGCTCGCCGCCCTGGAGCGGGGGGAGATGGCCAAGGCCTTCGCCTCGGGCATGGGCGCGATCAGCGCGATGATGATGACGCTGCTCGACCAGGGCGACCATGTGCTGCTGGTCAACCAGGCCTACGGCCCGACGCGCCAGCTGCTGGAGCAGATGGCACGATTCGGCGTGAGCTTCAGCGAGACCGGCGGGAGTCGCGGCGAGGTCGAGACGGCTCTGCGGGACGATACCCGGTTGATCTACATCGAGAGCCCCTCGTCGATGCGCATGGCGCTGGCCGATCTCGACGGCATCGCCGAACTGGCCCGAAGCCGGGGCGTGCTCACCGCCATCGACAACACCTGGGCGACCCCGCTATACCAGAAGCCGCTGACTCACGGCATCGACCTGACCCTGCACACGCTCTCCAAGTACATCGGCGGCCACAGCGACCTGGTCGGCGGGGTCGTCGTCGGCCGGCGGGAGCTGGTGGCACCGATCTTCGAGCACGGCCACCAGTTGCTGGGAGCGGCGCTCTCGCCCCACAGCGCCTTCCTGGCCCTGCGCGGCCTGCGCACGCTGCCGATCAGGATGCGCCAGCACCAGGCCAACGTGCTGGAAGTCATCCGCTACCTGGCGACCCAACCCTCGGTGGCGGGACTCCACCACCCGTGCCTCGCCACCGGCGAGCAGGCGGCGTGGGCCGAGAGACAGCTGAGCGGCCACGCCGGACTGCTCAGTTTCGAGATCGTCGATCCGTCCTATGTCCGCATCGCCGGTTTCATCGACACCCTGCGCGTCTTCCGCATCGGCGTGAGCTGGGGCGGCTACGAGTCGCTGGCCATCTCCCAGCGCCAGCCCGACGACACCGGCCCCGCCCTGATCCGCCTGGCGATCGGCCTGGAGGACGTGCAATCCCTGCTCAACGATCTGGAGCGCGCCTTCCGCACGCTGCAATAATCCCGCCACGTCAACCGGAGACGCCACGATGGCCACCACCCGACAACAACAACCCGGGTTTATCGCCTCGCTCGGACTACTGCTCGTCATTGCCGCCACCATCATCTACGGCATCGTCATCGCGGCGTATGAAACGGAGATGGTCCTGATCACCGTCGGCGTCCTGTCGACGCTGTTCGCCGTCGCCCACGGCCGCCGCTGGGACGACATCATGACCATCCTCGCGGACAAGATCCGCACCGCGACCATCGCCATCCTGGTGCTCTACAGCATCGGGTTGATCATCGGGACCTGGCTGGTAGCCGGCGCCATCCCCTACTTCATCTACTACGGCCTGGAACTGATCGACCCCGGCTATCTCTACGTCATGGCGTTCTTCGCCACCGCCATCGTCTCGACCTGCACCGGCACCTCATGGGGGTCGGCAGGCACCATCGGCGTGGCGATCATGGGTATCGCGGGGGCCATGGAGATCAACCTGGCGATCACCGCCGGCGCCGTCATCTCGGGGGCCTACTTCGGCGACAAGCTATCGCCGCTGTCCGATACCACGATCATGGCCTCGATGGTGGTCAAGGTGGATCTCTACCGCCACATCCGCTACCTGATGTT
>NZ_CEXLVS010000005.1:0-23319 GCF_982684285.1 Salinicola sp.
TGGCATCGAGACGCGGGTGGTGCACGGCTTCCTCCAGGTTCATGCCGAAGTCCATCATCAGCGCCGCGCCCTGAGTCACCGCCGGCATGATCAGATTGCCGCCGGAAGCGCCCACCGAGAAGCGCGCCTCGCCGTCCCTCACCGCCACCGTGGGGCACATGTTCGACGAGTTGACGCGCTTGCCGCCTGCCATCGTCGTCGGATAGCCGGGGCGCGGGTCGAAGTAGCTGACGCTGTCGTTCATCAGCATGCCGGTGGAGGGCAGGGTGACGCCGGAACCGAAGCGGTTGAGCAGGGTGTAGGTGAGCGCCACCATATTGCCCTCGGCGTCCACCGACGACATCGACGACGTGCAGGCGCCGTTCTCGCCGTCGACAGGCCCGGCCCTCGGCGGCAGCACGCCGGTGCGGATCTTGTGCTGGCGCCAGCACGCCTCCAGCGCTTCGGCATAGGCCACCCACGTTGCCGGTGTCGGGCTTTCCGGTGGTGTCGGTATCGCCTCGAACGTGTGCGCCAGCATTTCGCGCTGGCGCAGGCCGCCGGAGACCTCTCCGGGCGTGTAGAGCGTGTAACCACGATGCTCGGCGACCATCGGCGCGTACTCGAACACTTCACAGGCGGCGAAATCCTCGCGCGAGATGCGCGAGCCGCCGGCCTGCAGATCGCTGACGATCCTCTCGGCCAGCGCACCGCGATAGAACGTCTCGGCGCCGCCTGCGGCGATCTCGCGCAGCGTCCCGGCCAGATTCGGGATTCTCAGCCGGCTCTCGGGCGTGGCCGGATGGCCGCCGGGCAGATAGATCGAGGCGGACATCGGATCGCGTGCCAGGGTGCGGGCGCAGACGCCGATCTGCAGGCTGGTGAACCAGTCGACCTGTAGCCCGCGCTCGGCCAGCTGAATGGCTGGTGTCATGACGTCATTGCGCGACCGGGAGCCGAAGCGCGAGAGGGCATGATCGAGCCCCGCCACGGCGCCGGGCACGGTGATCGAGCGGTAGCCTTCGATATTGGCGTTATCGACCACACCGGGAAAGCCCATCGGCGTCGCCGGCAGGTTCGGGTCGACGGGATAGTCCTCGAGGCGCGTGTCGCCGGCCAGCGTGCCCTGGAAATCCAGCGCCACGGCGTGCTGCTCCTTCGCCAGCCAGATCACCATGAAGCCCGAGCCGCCGAGCCCGCTCATCCACGGTTCGACGGCATTGAGCGCGTAGGCGGTGGCGACGATGGCATCGATGGCGTTGCCGCCGGCGTCGAGCTGGGCCGCACCCGCCTGAGCCGCGACGCGGTGCTGGGAAGCCACCACCCCGTTCTGGGAGCGCGCGGCGGGCGTGGTCAGGGTCCAGTTGTCGATATCGTGATGGGATCGTGTCACGTCGTGCGCTCCTCGTCGTTGTGATTCCCTGTCGCTTCGATCAAATCGCCGATCAGCGTTTCGACTCGATTGACATAGTTGCTGCCATTGGAGGGCGGCATCGGGTCGGAGGTCATCACCACGGTCATGGCGCGGGAAGGGATAACGTAGAGCAACTGGCCGCCGTAGCCCCAGCCGTAGTAGACCGGCTCGCCGGCGAGTTCGGTGATGAACCAGCCGTAGCCGTAGTCATCGCCATTGAAGAACGAGCGGGTGCGCGGCTGCCAGGAGCGTTCGATCCAGTCGGTGGAGAGGACCGCCTGGCCGCCGTATCTGCCGCGTTGCCGGACCATCTCGCCGAAGCGCAGCAGCGCCTGCGGGGTCAGGCCCATCTCGTTGCCGCCGAAGTAGATTCCCTGCGGGTCACGTGTCCAGGGCGGAATCGAGATGCCCAGCGGATCGCCCAGCCAGTCTCGCGCGAGCGCCAGCGTGCTGCGCCCGGTGACCTCGGTCAGCGCGGCGGAGAGCAGGTGGCTGTTGCCGGTGGAGTAGCGCATGCGCCCGCCGATCTCGGCATCGAAGGGGCGCGCCAGGGCATCGCTGACCCAGTTCGAGCTTGCCACCCAGGCGCCATAGTTGCCGCCGGAGGTGCGCTCCAGTCCGGCCTGCATCGACAGCAGGTTGCCGACGGTGATGTCGTTGACGCGCGGGTCGACGTCGGCGGGTACCCGGGCGCCCAGCAGCTCGACGATGGGCTGGTCGACGCTTTCGATCACGCCGCGATCGATGGCGGCACCCACCAGGGCCGAGATCAGCGTCTTGGAGAGCGACTTGATGTTGGCCGTCTCGTCGGTCGCGTGGCCACGAAAGCCCTCGTCGATGACGGTCTCGCCGTCGATGGCGACCAGCAGGGTGTGGCTGCGCGGCAGGGTGCCGGCGCGTTCGACGATGCTCTCCCGCCGGTCGTCGGCCAGTGCCGCGGCCGCCGGCTCGAGCGGCAGCAGTGCCAGCAGGCCAAGCAGACAGAGCCGCCAACGGGAAACGCTGGCGGCGGGCGTGGAGTGATGGCTTTGCAGGGAAGTCGGCATGTCCTCGAGTGTGGCGCATGCCACCGCGATCTTCCACGCGGGTTTGTCGGCTCGGTCCAGGGCGCTTTTCAGACCGTGCGGGTCAGGGCGCCGGCGCGCCAGCCATGCAGATAGAAGCCGAGATAGCGCAGGGCCACGTAGCCGACGATGACGCTGGCGACGATCACTTCCAGCGTGGCCATACCGTGGACGATCGCGACATCGTGAGCGCTGAAGCCGTGGGTCTGCATCCAGCCGGCGGTCTTCGCCAGGGCCGTGGCACCGATCACCATGGGAAAGGTGAATGCGGCATACCCCGGGCTGTAGGGCAGGCGCAGCAGCTTGAAGAAGGCCAGATAGATGATCAGGGTCATCAACACCGCGATGCCGCCCAGCAGGGCGATCAGCAGCGGCGACGGCGTCTCGACGACGGTGAGATAGCCGGCCAGCGACAGGCTGGCCGGTGCCGCCATGATGGCAATGGTCGGTTTGGCGGGGTCGGGGATCTCGTCGGCGAAGATCAGCCGGTAGACCATGACCGGCAGCAGGATGGCGTAGAGCCCCATGCCGAGGTAGAGCAGGCCGATGGCCAGCGGATGCAGTGCCGAGATGCCGGGGAACGCGACATCGGCGACGATGATCCCCACCGGCGGTACGAACCAGGCCGGCACCATGTGGTGGAGTTCGAACGCGCGCGCACGATGCACGATAAAGGCGACGAGAAAGCTCAGGTGCAGCGCCACCGCCACGAGCCAGAGCGTGACCCCGACGGCTGGCATCAGCCACTCCCCGGCGGCTTTCGATACGACCATCAACGCCATGGCGAAGGTCGGCACGACGCTGCCGACGACGGGGTGCGCCAGGTCCGCCACCAGCAGGCGGGGGTGGAGCACGAACTTGGCACCCAGGATCAGCAGCAGCACCGCGGCGGTTATCGCGCCGGCCAGCTGCGCGCTACCGCCGAGGGGCGCGAAGCTCTCCCAGCTCCAGCCCAGGCTGGAGATCCCCAGCGCCAGGCCGGCCATCGGCGTTGGCGCAGTCTGTAGACGTTGGGTCAGGGTCGGCATGGAGGGTCTCCTCATGATCGATGGAGACACCTTATGGCATTTTGCGATATCGTTATATTTTAACTTTATTTACTTGTCGTTTTGTAAAATTTAACGAACGAAATTCAACGAAAGAGAGGGAGCCATGGCGATCACGTTCCGTCAGCTTCGGGTATTCGTCGCGGTGGCGCGCGAGCGCACCTTGACCGCGGCGGCGGCGACGCTGTTCCTGACCAAGCCGGCGGTCAGCATCGCGCTGGCGGAACTGGAGAAACAGTGCGGTCGCACGCTCTTCGATCGTCACCGCAACCGGCTCTATCTCAACGACCAGGGGCGGCGATTGTTGCCGATGGCGGATGAACTGCTGGCCCGCAGCGACGCGATCGAGCAGCTGTTCGACAACGATGCCCTGGGCGGGCATCTCCATATCGGTGCCAGTTACACCATCGGCCACCAGCTGCTGCCGGCGCTGTTGCGGGACTTCCGTGTCGAGAGCGGGCATCGCGATCAGCGGGTCACCATCGCCAACAGCGCATCGATCTGCACGGCGCTGGAAGCGTTCGAGCTGGACGTCGGAATGATCGAGGGCCGGGTCGCGGGAGAGCGTTTCCATGTGCTGCCGTGGCGCCGCGACCGGATGCTGGTGGCGGCCTCCTGCGATCACCCGCTGGCTGCGGCCCCGGGGCCGGTGGCGGTCGAGAGGCTGGCAGAATACGGGTGGCTGCTGCGCGAACCGGGCTCCGGCACGCGGGAGCAGTTCATGCGATTCATCGCCCCGCGCCTGCCGCAGTGGGAACTGAGCCTGGAGATCAACTCGGCGGAGGCGATCATCAACGCCGCCGCGGCCGGGCTCGGGCTGACCTGCCTATCCGCGCTGGAGGCGCGGCACGCCCTGAGGGATGGGCGTCTGGTCGAGATCGACCTGGACCTGGACATGACCCGTGAGTTCAGCCTGGTGCTGCACCGCGACAAGTACCGCAGTCCGTTGATCGAGCGATTCGTCGAGTTCTGTCGGCAACGTGACGAGGCCGTCGATCCGCCGTGAATCCGGGAAAGCGAAGATGGCCTTCGCCGCGGCCATCGAAGAACGGGCGCCCCGATATCGTGATGCGCAGGGCGCCCGGCGGTGGTGTGAAGACTGGCGCGAGGGTGTGTCAGCCGCCGAGGAAAGAGGACATGGCCTTGTCGGTGATCATGCCGCAGGCCTTTTTGCCTGCCTGATCCTTGAGATTGGCCAGGCTGAAGGTCTGGCCGTTGCCGCCCTGCAACAGGCCGCTCAGGCCTTGTTGGTAACCGGGATCCTCCTTGGCCTGACTCTGGCCGCCGACCTTCTCGAGCAGGCTGTTCTTGACCTTGTCGGTCGTGCTTTCGGTATAGCCCTGCTGCTGGCAGTAGCCCAGGACCCCGGCCACGTTCTGCATGCTGCCCAGGTTCATCGACCCGGAGCCCAGCGAGCTGAGCAGCGAGGCGCTGCTGGCCGCCCCGCCGCCCTGGGAGGATTGCCCTGACATCATCTCGCCGGCGTTTTTCTTGGCGCTATCGAAACTGAAGGCCGACGCCAGGGGAGAGGCGGCGATGGACGCGGTCAACAGTGCGGCGGAAAGGAAACGAAGATTCATGAACTCATACTCCTGGCTGGAAAGGAAACCCTGTCGAGGTTTCGATGAAACGATCCGCGAGTGTCGATGATAGGGCGATGAGACGCCTTGCTCCTTGCTGGCGCCGCTCTACGCTAGAGCAACCATGAGCCACTGTCCAAGAGCGGTGAGCCGAACGGTAGGGGCTGTCCGCATCCTCGATGCGATGACGAAACTCCAAGCCGGCGTCATGGTCTAGGCTTGGAGTGTCGGAAGGGATCCGACGTTCCCTCGAGAAAGGAGATGGCATGATCATTACGGTCGGCGAATTCAGAAAACTGCTTGAAGCGTATGACGATCAACTGGAGTTGAGTTTCAGTGGGCTGGAGTATCACCGGCTCAAGCAGAAGGGCGACAAGCACCTGGAAGTCGAGTTCGAGGAGAAGGTGTTCCGGGACAAGACCGGGCACGTCAATATCCATGACGAAGGGCGTTGAGAGCGCGGTCCGGTGCCGCTCCGGTGCCGCTCCGGCGCCGCTCCTGTCGCGTCGAGCGCCACGCCGTTGTCCCACGATGGCGGAGTCAGGCTGTCACCGAGGCTTCGTCGCTGGCCGCTTTTCCGTTACCGTTACGCCCCATCGAGGCTAGGGAGCGGCACGAATGGATGATTCAACCCCGACCACGCAGGTCGACGTCGCTATCGTCGGCGCGGGGCCCATCGGCCTGTGTCTGGCCAACGCGCTGTCGCGCAAGGGTGTGAGTTCGGTGCTGATCGATCGCCAGCCGAGATCGGCGATGGCGGACCCTGGCAACGACGGCAGGGAGATCGCGCTGACCCGGGCCTCACAGCAGATCCTCGGCAGGCTCGATATCTGGTCGCGGATCGATCACGACGAGCGGGCCCGAATGCGTGCCGCCAAGGTCTTCGACGGGCAGTCGCTGTTCGCCATGGAAATTGCGCCGGGCGCCACCCGGGACGACCCGCTCGGTTGCCTGGTGCCCAACCAGGCGATCCGTCGGGCCGCCTATGCCGCCGTGCAGGCGGAGGCGCCGGGAGCGGGGGATATCCTGTGGCGCGACCAGCAGGAGATCGCGCGATTCCAGGCCGACGACGCGGAAGTCGATATCCGGCTCGGGAGTGGCGAACGTATCCAGGCTTCGCTGCTGGTGGCGGCGGACAGCCGCTTTTCCGCCACGCGGCAGGCCATGGGCATCCCCGCCCATACCTACCAGCACGGCCAGCAGATGCTGGTCTGCCGGATGCATCACGACGAGCCTCACGACCAGACCGCCTGGGAGTGGTTCGGTTACGGCCAGACGCTGGCGCTGTTGCCGGTCGATACCCACTGCTCGTCACTGGTGCTCACGCTTCCCCCCGCGGCGATGACGCAGCAGCTGGCGCTGAGCGACGAGGCATTCGACGCCGACATTACCCGGCGCTTCGAGGGCCGGCTGGGCGCCATGCGTCGAATTGCCGAACCGCACTGCTATCCGCTGGTCAGCGTCTATGCCGAGCGCTTCGTCGGTCGTCGTCAGGCGTTGGTCGGCGACGCCGCCGTGGGGATGCACCCGGTGACCGCGCACGGCTTCAATCTCGGGCTGCAGGGATTGTCGAGGCTGGCCGAGAGGATCGGCGAGGCGCACGCCCGGGGGCAGGATATCGCGTCCCCCGAGCTGCTGAGTCGGTACCAGCGGGAACAGCGCCTGGCGACGGCGCCGCTGTTCGCCGCGACGTTGGCGATCGTCGGGCTCTATACCGATGATCGAACGCCGGCCAGATGGCTGCGCAAGGCCGTGTTGCGGGCGGGCGAGGCGGCCTGGCCGGCAAGACGGCTGATCGCGAGCCATCTGATGCGTTCGGGGGGCTAGCCGAACACGATCCTGCCCCGACAGGCGGTCTCTTTACTCTCTCAAGGTCTTTCTCTCTCAAGAGGAGTTCTTATGGATCTGGCAATGGTGGGACTCGGGCGCATGGGCGCCAACATGGCGGAGCGCCTGGTACGGGGCGGACACCGGGTGGTAGGGCACGACCCCAGCGAAGAGGCGATGGCCAGGGCGGCGGAGAAGGGCATCGAGTCGTCCGCGACCCTGGCGGCAGCGGTGGAGGCGTTGCCGACACCCAGAATCGTCTGGCTGATGGTTCCGGCCGGGCCCCTGGTCGACAAGCTCATCGACGAGCTGGAACCGCTGCTGTCGCAGGACGATATCGTGATCGATGGCGGCAACTCGATGTACAAGGACACCGTGCGCCGGGCCGAGACCCTGCAAAAGCGCCAGGTGCATGCGGTCGATGTCGGTACCAGCGGCGGCGTCTGGGGGTTGCAGGAGGGCTACAGCATGATGATCGGTGGCGAGACGGCTGTCGTCGATTCGCTCCGGCCGCTGTTCGAGAGCCTGGCGCCTGCCGCCGACAAAGGCTGGGGGCATGTCGGTCCCAACGGCGCAGGCCACTTCACCAAGATGGTCCACAATGGCATCGAGTACGGCATGATGCAGGCCTATGCCGAGGGCTTCGCCATCATGGAGCGCAAGGATTTCGACCTCGATCTGCACCAGATCGCCGAGATCTGGCGCCACGGCAGCGTGGTGCGCTCCTGGCTGCTCGACCTGACCGCCGACGCGCTGGAGAAGAATCCGTCGCTCGAGGGTATCGCGCCCTATGTCTCGGACTCCGGCGAGGGGCGCTGGACCGTGAACGAGGCGATCGAACTCGAGGTCAGCGCGCCGGTGATCACCCTCTCCCTGCTCGAGCGTCTGCGTTCCCGCGAACCGGACTCCTACGGTGACAAGCTGCTTTCCGCCATGCGCAACGAGTTCGGCGGACATGAGATCAAGAAGGGGTAGCCCGCGCGGCTTGCGCTAGCGGCCTCGGCGCCTGGCGCTACCAGATATGGTGTTTCGATGCGCCGGGTGGCACAAGCCACTCGGCGTTCTTGGTGGGAAACGAGCTCGATTTCAGACCTTGACAGCGCGGGAGGCCGGCTACCATGCGGGCTCCCAGGCCGTGCAGAATTGTCCACAGGATATTGACAGAAAAAGACCACATCTATGCTTGGAAAAACCGTCGGCTACCATATATAGTGTTTTTCCAGAGGCGGCGGGAACGGTGCAGAACCGTGATTTCCCAACCGCCATAGCCTGCACCATCGGCTGTCGATGGCGTCTTTCCCTGTCAAGGATGGTTATCATGAGCATCACGATCTATAGCAAGCCGGCCTGCGTCCAGTGCAATGCCACATACCGCGCTCTGGACAAGCAAGGAATCGACTATACCGTGGTTGATCTGACCCAAGACGCCGATGCGATGCAGCGCGTTCAGAACCTGGGCTATCGCCAGGTGCCGGTCGTGGTCGCGGGTGAAGATCACTGGGCCGGGTTCCGTCCGGACAAGATCAGCACGCTGGTTGCCTGATCCGATCGCTTCGAATTTTTCAGACTCGACTCTTTCCGGCTAGCGCAGGCCTCGCCCGCGCTGCCGATACCGCGCAGGGGCGCAGGAGACCGTCATGGCTGGGCTGGTCTATTTCTCGACCAAATCAGGCAATACGCGGCGCTTCGTCGAGAAACTGGGGTTGCCGGCCAGCCGGATTCCGCTCGACCGGAGTGCTCCCCCCCTGCAAGTCGAAACACCCTACATTCTTGTTGTACCGACCTATGGTGACGGCGATCCGCGCTCCGCGGTGCCCGCGCCAGTCATTCGCTTTCTGAATGACGAACATAATCGGTCCCTGATTCGCGGCGTCATCGCCGGCGGCAATACCAATTTCGGCGAGGCCTTTGGCCTGGCGGGACGGGTTGTCGCGAAAAAGTGTCGGGTACCGCTTCTCTATCGTTTCGAACTGATGGGCACGACCGAAGATGTCCATCGAGTCCTTGCAGGGGTGACCGAATTTTGGAAACGCTCAGCCTAGATACGGATACGACCGTGCGGCCTGCCGTCAGCGCCGAACACAATGCCAAGGCGCTCGATTATCACGCGCTCAACGCCATGTTGAACCTGTATGACGCCAATGGCCGTCTGCAGCTCGACAAGGACCGGGAAGCGGCGCGTCAGTATTTCCTGCAGCACGTGAACCAGAACACCGTGTTCTTCCACTCGCTGAAGGAGAAGCTCGACTACCTGGTGGAAGAGGGCTACTACGAGCAGCAGGTCCTCGATCAGTACGACTTCAGCTTCGTCACGGCGCTGTTCGATCAGGCCTACGCGGCGAAGTTCCGCTTCCAGAGCTTCCTGGGCGCGTTCAAGTACTACACCAGCTACACGCTCAAGACCTTCGACGGCAAGCGTTACCTCGAGCGTTTCGAGGACCGCGTCTGCATGGTCGCGCTGAGCCTGGCGCGCGGCGACGAGACGCTGGCCAAACAGCTGGTCGAGGAGATCATCCACGGCCGCTTCCAGCCGGCGACGCCGACCTTCCTCAACTGTGGCAAGCGCCAGCGCGGCGAGCTGGTCTCCTGCTTCCTGCTGCGCATCGAGGACAACATGGAGTCCATCGGGCGCTCCATCAACTCGGCGCTGCAGCTCTCCAAGCGCGGCGGTGGGGTGGCGTTCTCGCTCTCCAACATCCGCGAGGCGGGGGCGCCGATCAAGCGCATCGAGAACCAGTCCTCCGGCATCATTCCGATCATGAAGATGCTCGAAGACGCCTTCTCCTACGCCAATCAGCTGGGCGCGCGCCAGGGCGCGGGCGCGGTCTATCTCAACGCCCACCACCCGGACATCCTGCGTTTCCTCGACACCAAGCGCGAGAACGCCGACGAGAAGATCCGCATCAAGACGCTGTCGCTGGGCATCGTGATGCCGGACATCACCTTCGAGCTGGCCAAGCGCAACGAGGAGATGTACCTGTTCTCGCCCTACGACGTGGAGCGCATCTACGGCGTGCCGTTCGGCGACATCAGCGTCACCGAGAAGTACGAGGAGATGGTCGCCGACGGCCGCATCCGCAAGAAGAAGATCAACGCCCGCGAGCTGTTCCAGACCATCGCCGAGCTGCAGTTCGAATCCGGCTATCCGTATCTGATGTTCGAGGACACGGTGAACCGTGCCAACCCGATCCACGGCCGGATCAACATGTCGAACCTCTGCTCGGAGATCCTGCAGGTCAACACGCCGACCGAGTACGATGACGATCTCGGCTATCGTCACATCGGCGAGGACATCTCCTGCAACCTGGGCTCGCTCAACATCGCCAAGACCATGGACTCGCCGGATTTCGGCACCACGGTGGAAGCGGCCATTCGCGGCCTGACCGCGGTCTCCGAGATGAGCAACATCACCTCGGTGCCGTCGATCGCCGAAGGCAACGCCAGGTCCCACGCCATCGGCCTGGGGCAGATGAACCTGCACGGCTATCTGGCGCGCGAGCATATCCTCTACGGTAGCGAGGAAGGGTTGGATTTCACCAACATCTACTTCTACACCATCGCGTTCCATGCCATTCGGGCGTCCAATCGCATTGCCATCGAGCGCAACCAGCGTTTCGCCGGTTTCGAGCAGTCGACCTATGCCAGCGGCGAGTACTTCGACAAGTACACCGAACAGGCGTGGGAGCCGAAGACCGAGAAGGTGCGCGGTTTGTTCGAGCAGAGCGGCATCGCCATTCCGACCCAGGACGACTGGCGCGAGCTGAAGGCATCGGTGATGGCCCACGGCCTGTTCAACCGCAACCTGCAGGCGATTCCGCCCACCGGCTCGATCTCCTACATCAACAACTCGACCTCGAGCATCCATCCGGTCACCTCCAAGGTCGAGATCCGCAAGGAAGGCAAGCTGGGCCGCGTCTACTACCCGGCGCCGTACCTGACCGACGATAACCAGGAGTTCTACCAGGACGCCTACGAGCTCGGTCCCGAGAAGATCATCGACACCTACGCCGAGGCGACCCAGCACGTCGACCAGGGCCTGTCGCTGACGCTGTTCTTCCGTGACACGGCGACCACCCGTGACGTCAACCGCGCGCAGATCTACGCCTGGCGCAAGGGTATCAAGACGATCTACTACATTCGTCTGCGTCAGGCCGCTCTCGAGGGAACGGAAGTCGAGGGATGCGTTTCCTGCACGCTGTAAGCCTGAATCTGTTTGAACGCGCCGAGCCTCTGGCTCGGCGCCAACCGAACGAGAACACTCTCATGGATATGCCCACCTCTGCTGCCCGTCATCTGAACCGGGTCGATGCGATCAACTGGAACCGCCTTCAGGACGACAAGGACCTGGAGGTCTGGAACCGTCTCACCGGCAACTTCTGGCTGCCGGAGAAGATTCCGCTCTCCAACGACATCCCGTCCTGGAACACCCTGACCGAGCACGAGCAGCAACTGACCATCCGCGTGTTCACCGGCCTGACCCTGCTCGACACCATCCAGGGCACCGTCGGCGCACCGGCGCTGATCGACGACGCCGTGACCCCGCACGAAGAGGCGGTGATCACCAACATCAGCTTCATGGAGTCGGTCCACGCGCGCTCCTACAGCTCGATCTTCTCCACGCTCTGCGCCACCCGCGACGTCGACGACGCCTACCGCTGGAGCGAGGAGAATCCGTTCCTGCAGAAGAAGGCCGAGCTGATCCTCGAACGCTATCGCGCCGAAGATCCGCTGATGCGCAAGGTCGCCAGCACCTTCCTCGAGTCGTTTCTGTTCTACTCCGGCTTCTACCTGCCGATGTACTGGTCCAGCCGCGCCAAGCTGACCAATACCGCCGACCTGATTCGCCTGATCATTCGCGACGAGGCGATCCACGGCTACTACATCGGCTACAAGTTCCAGCGTCAGCTGGCCCAGTTGCCGGCGGAGCGCCAGGAAGAGATCAAGATCTACGCCTACGAGCTGCTCCACGAGCTCTACGACAACGAGGTCAAGTACACCGAGGCGCTCTACGACGACGTCGGCCTGACCGAGGACGTCAAGAAGTTCCTTCACTACAACGCCAACAAGGCGTTGATGAACCTGGGCTTCGAAGCGCTGTTCCCGGCCAGCGTCACCGACGTCAGCCCGGCGATCCTCGCCGCGCTCTCGCCCGGCTCCGACGAGAACCACGACTTCTTCTCCGGCTCCGGCTCCTCCTACGTGATTGGCAAGACGGTCAGCACGGAAGACGACGACTGGGCGTTCTGAGGGAAGCACTGACTAAATGTCTGCGCGGGAAAATCACTGCGTTGTGCGGTGCCGGGGCGCCGGTCCGATCGGAATCCTCACCTATACCCCATAGGCTCCGGATCCTGTGCTCCGTACGCCTTGTGCTTTAACCCGCTCGTCGATTTATTCAGCACTTCACGAGCTATTGCAGCCATTCTCAATTGCGCCTTGAAGAACCGCTCCGACCGGGGCGGTTTTTTTATGCCCGTTGGCACCGGTGGATCGAGCGATGGATCTCGGCACTTGCCGATGTCGTGATTCGACCTTCCTCGCTCACTGCACACTGCCTGCACGAAGCCACGAGATAGTGCTCCTGCACCGCGTCCCGGTGCGCAACCGGAGTCGAAGTCATGAAATTTCACCAGTCACTCATCGCGCTGGCCGTCACCGCTTCCACCTTGTCACCGCTGGCCATGGCTGCACCGGCCGAACAACCCAAGCCGCCTGCGCCCCACGAGGCACGCATGGCGCACGCCGACCCGCTCAAGGAGGCGGTGGTCGCCAGCTGGAATCTCGATGACGATAAACTGGCAAGCCTCGCCCAGGCCGACAGCGATTTCCACGCCGGTCTCCAGCAACTGCGCGGCAACGATGACCAGGCAGCGCCCGAGCAGCGCCGGGCCGCGATGGAGTCCCTGCTCCAGCAGCAGCGCGAGCAACTCACCGACGTGCTCACCGACGAGCAGCTGCACGCCTACCAGATGCTGGAGCGCCCGCGGCCGCCGATGATGCGTCACGGTGGTCCGCGCCTGGATCCCGAGCAGATGACCGCCCAGCTCGAGCAGCGCTATGCGCCGCTGTTCGCGACCTGGGATCTCGATCAGGACCAGAGTGCCAAGGTGCTCAACGCCGAACGCACCTTCTTCGACGGGCTGCATCAACTGAAGCGTCCCGACGTGAAGGGCGATGACGAATCACGGGACGCGCGTGGTGCGCAGTTCAAGCAGCTGCTGGAACAGCGTCACACTGCGCTCTCCTCGGTGCTCGACGACGAGCAGGTCACGGCGTTCGAAGCGCTGACCAAGCCGCCGCGTGGACCTCACCACGGCCCGCGACCGGACGGCGAGGCGCCTGCCGCCGGTTGATGGCGCCAGCGTCTTCGCGAGCTCTCACCTGGAAAGCCCTTCTGCGGAAGGGCTTTTTCACGTCCGCACCATGTCGCTGCCTGACGTCTTCGGCCACAGTTGTTAGTCTTTGGGCGAACATGCGTTGTCATCCACCCTCTGCGATCGGAAACCGCCTCATGGAAGATCAATGGCTGGCCTGGGCCAAGCGGCTCTCGGCTCTGGCCGATACCGGGCTGCACTACTGTCGCGACAAGTTCGATCGCGAGCGCTATGAAGAAGTCGCCGAGATTTCGGCCTCGATGATTGCGGCGCTGGGCGATATTCCCATCGGGCGCGTGAATCTGGCGCTGGACAAGGGCGAGGGACACGTCACGCCGAAGATCGACGTGCGTGCGGCGATCATCGACGACGGCAGGATCCTGCTGGTGAAGGAGAAGATGGACGGGCGCTGGACCATGCCCGGCGGCTACGCCGAGGTCGGGCTCTCGGCTGCCGAGAACACCATCAAGGAGGTGTGGGAGGAGGCCGGCGTCAAGGTCGAAGCCAAGCGGCTCTACGCCATCCGCCACAAGGCCAAGCATGCCTATCCGGCCGACGTGCTCGATTTCTACAAGCTGTTCTTCCTCTGCGAGCGGCTCGATGGCGCCCCGCTCGACCCCGGCCATGAAGTGCACGATGCCGCCTATTTCTCCCCCGAGGCGCTGCCGCCACTCTCCGAGCCACGGGTCATCGCCCGGGACATTGCCGATGCGTTCGAATTTCACGCCGATTCCCGTCGTCCGGCGCTGATCGATTGAGCCGATCGTCCCCCGGGTTAAACCTCCGGGCCCGATGGCGGTCTATAGCAGTGCGGGATGATCATGCAACGGGGTGAATGGAGGGGTAATGAACGCACAGAAGATTCTATCGCAGATCATGAAACAGGCCGGGGGCGGAAAGGGCTCGTCGTCGGGTATCGGTGGCTTCGACGCCAAATCGCTGCTGGGAGGTGGCGCGCTGGGCATGCTGGTCGGCAGCAAGCGTGGCCGCAGCATGGGCGGCAAGGCGATCAAGTACGGCGCCCTGGCCGGTCTGGGCGCCCTGGCCTGGAAAGCCTGGCAGGCGCATCAGGAGCAGAAATCGGCGCCCGCCGAAGCGACGACAGCAACCGACCAGCCGCTGGAGCAGCTCTCCGGCGAGCGGCAGGAGAGCCGCAGCCTGGTGATTCTGCGGGCGATGATCGCCGCCGCGCGTGCCGACGGCCATATCGATGCCCAGGAGCGGGCCGCGCTGGCCGAGCAGATCGACGCGCTTGGCGCCGACGATGAACTTCACGCCTGGTTGGAGCAGCAGATGTCCGCACCACTGGATGCCAATGCCATCGCCCGCGATGCCGATTCGCCCCAGGCCGCCCGCGAGGTCTACCTGGCCAGCGTGGCGATCGTCGACGACCAGAACCCGATGGAGCGGGCCTGGCTCGATCAACTGGCGGCAGCGCTCAAGCTCGACGGCGATCTCTGTTGCACGCTGGAACGCCAGGCCGTCGAAAGCCCGGCCTAGGCCGGGTTGGTGCATCTGGCCCGGGGCTCGGCCTCGGGCTGGCGTTGGGTCAAGGTACCGACGAACGCGGCCAGTGACAGCAGCGCCACCAGACTGCCGTAGGCGTAGATGGTGGGTATCAGGCCCAGGTGCTGGGTCGCGATTCCGCCACACAGCGCCAGCGTGCTGGCGGACAGATAGCAGATGACGTAGAACGCCGCCATCAACGCCGATCGTTCGGTGGGCGGTGCCAGGGGCATGACGACGCGCATGGCGCCCATGAACGCGGCGCCGAAACCGATGCCGGCGATCGCCGTCCCGACCAGCAGTATGCCCACCGCCCGTTGATGGACCCCCAGCAGCAAACCGAGCATGCCGACGATCAGGCAGGCGGTCCCCAGCAGCACCGCCAGGCGCGGCGGCTTGGCGCGCAGGATCAGCACGCTGATGCCGCCGATGAACGGGAGCAGAAAGGTGATCAGGCATCCTACCAGCGGGTTGTGAACGCCACTGATCGTCTCCACCAGCGTGGGCCCCAGCGATAGCGAGAACCCCCCCAGCGCCCAGGAGGAGACGACGGCCGGGACGACCCGAAACAGCGGCCCTCGCACCGACGGGGGAATCGTCGCACGAGGGCGAAGTGCCGCCAGCGCGCCGGGACGCGGCGTGACGCTCTCCGGAATGCGCTTGAGACAGGCTCCCATGATGACGAGCAGGACGATCAGCACCAGATAGACCAGACGCATCGGCGCCGGCGCGTAGGTCACCAGCAGGCCGGCGAACAGCGCGCCGAGGCCCATCCCGGAGAGCGGCGCGATGCTCGCCAGTACCGGCCCGCGGGTATGGTCGCTGTCGAGCATCGCCGCGGCCAGGGCACTGGTCACGATACCGGTCGCCGCGCCCTGCAGAATCCTCGCTGCCAGCACCCACACGAGCCCGTCGGCGACCACGAACAGCAGCAGCGACAGGATCTCGCCGACGATGGCGATCGCCACCACTGGCCGCCGGCCGATGTAGTCGGATAGCGAACCGGTGACCAGCAGCGCCAGCAGCAGCGCGAAGACATAACTCGCGAACACCAGCGTCAGCCAGGTCGTGGAGAAGTGCCAACTGGTCTGATAGATCCGGTAGAGTGGCGTCGGGGCGCTCGAGGCCGCGAGAAACGTCACCATCAATACCGCGTAGTAGACCAGCGAACCGAGCCGGGGGGCCGGATAGACATTGGTCGACGGGGATGAAGGTGGAGGTGACATGAGGGAGTCCATTAATGCTAAAATTTTGCGTTAGAGAGAGTTTGAACTTAGCAGGCTCATAAAGCAAATATTTTGCGTTTGTGTTTTCATCAGTGAACCGCCATGCCGATCAAAGAAGCCGTCAGACCGGGCGGGCGCAGTGCCCGGGTACAGGAAGCCGTCCATCAGGCCGTTCGCGAGCTGCAGGCGGTAAAGTCGCGCGATGAGTTGACGGTGCCCCAGGTCGCCGAACATGCCGGCGTCACGCCGTCGACGATCTACCGGCGCTGGGGCAATCTGGCGGAACTGGTCGCCGACGTCTCCGTAGAGCGCATGCGCCCCGATGACGATCCCGTGGATACCGGTACCCTGGCCGGCGACCTGCAGGCCTGGGGCGAGCAGTATCTCGAGGAGATGACCTCGGTGCCGGGGCAGCGCGCACTCAACGACGTGATGGCCAGCGCGGACAACGGACGTCGCGAACGCTGCTGTCGCTACAGCGAATCGCTCATGGCGACGCTGCGGGAGCGCGCGCTCTCGCGCGGCGAGGCGGCGGTGCCATCTCTGGACCGGCTGGTCGACGGGGTGGTGGCGCCGATGACCTACCGCCTGCTGTACGACCGCGAATCGGCTACCGCCGCCAATCTCCGGCGATGGATCGCCCGCGCGCTGGCGGTGGAGGATGTCGACTGACACTCAGATCAGCTTGGCGGCCACCAGCAGGTCGGCCACCGACTGGAAGGTCCCGTCGGGAATCGGGTCGCCATTGCTGGCCCGTCTGGCGATGCTGGCGGCGAGCGTGGCGTCCGCTGCCCGGGGGATGTGGCGGGAGTTGGCACTCGCCAGCAGCTCCGCGGCCTGTTCCGGCGATGCCTTGCAGGTGACCAGCGGTACCGGCGTTTCCCCGCGTACGTAGCGAATGCCGACCAGCCAGCCATCTTCGGTGCCGATCATCATCGAGGCGTGCTGCACGCCGACCTTGGCATTCAGCTGATGCATTTCGCGTCGCCGCTTGCGACGCTCCTGATTCATCGTCGGGTCGCCTTCCTGATCCTTGCGCTCCCGCTTCTGCTCGGTCTTGGTCATGCGCTGGTCGCGTCGAAACAGCCAGCGCTGCAGCATCACGTCGAAGCCGCCGACCAGCAGGAACGCGATCAGCGCCGTGATCACCAGCGGCTGCAGCAGATCGAGGAAGGTGCCCTGAATGCAGCCGAAACCGCAGCTGGATGACTCCATCAGCGACTGCAGGCCCAGGCCATAGACCACGATCAGGGCGACCCCCAGCGCCACCATCTTGAACAGCGACTTGAGGAATTCGATCAGGCCACGCATCGAGAAGATGCGCTTGAAACCCTGTACCGGGTCGACTTTCTCCGCCTTGGGCAGCACCGGTTCGGTGGCGAAGATGAAACCCTGCGAGACCACGATGTTGGTCAGCACGATGATCACGAACGTGAGCGCCACCAGCGGTACCACCGAAAGCAGCAGCACCTCGCCCGCCTGTGCCATCAGGCGCGGCCACAGCGAATCGAACGGCTCGGTATAGAGTCTCGATGTCACCTCGAGCAGGCCCTGTACCCGGGCGATGATATCGCTGGCGCTGACCGCGATGTAGAGCGTGCAGGCCAGCAACACCATGGCAGTGACCAGGTCCGCGCTCTGGGAGACCTGGCCCTTCTTGCGCGCGTCGCGAAGCTTCTTCGTCGACGGCGGTAGCGTCTTTTCCTCGGAGGGCTGCTGGCTCATGGCGCGATGCGTTCACCCGCCGAGTCGTCAGGAGCCGACGGTAGAACCCTCGTCCATATTGGTCTGGAGATTACTGCCATCGCCGTCGTAGTCCTCGTGATCGAAATCGTCCCAGCTCGAGTCGGGTAGATGGCCCTCCTGCACGTAGAACTCGTACTCGTCGCTGCGGTAGTCGAAGATGCTCTCGTCGTCCGGTGCGTCGCGCTGACCGTAGTGGCTGACGTAATCCTCGAGAAACTCGTAGCGCTTCAAGCCATCTTCGGTCAGTAGACCATCCTCGTCGAGGGAGGTGAAGAGCTCCTTGAGGTCGGCCTCGTGTCCTTCCAGTGCGTTGGTGCGCTTGATGTCCTGGACGATGGAGAACGGCAGCGTCGCCAGCGTCAGGCCGGCGGAGATCCAGAACAGCGGGCCGGTAGCCGCGCGGGCGACGGCAATACCCTTGAGCGCCGCCAGCGATGACGCGCCGCCCGCGAGGCCGAAGGCACCCGCCGCGACGGTCACGGCGCCCTGGCCGATGGTGGCGCCATCGCCGCTGTCCGCGCCGCGCTTGATCATCAGCCCGCCGAGGGCGATGTCCAGCGCTCCGGCCGTCCCGTTGGCGGCACCATCAAGCACGCGAAGAAATGAGCTGATACTGCGTGTCGTGGTCGTCGCATCTGGCAGCTCGGGGTTGGACGTGAAGCCCTTGTCGACGCCTTTGACTACCGCTTCTGCCTCCTCGGGGGTGAGATCCAGTATCTTGCCGAGTTTGCCCTGATCGTCGACGGACGCCGAATCGACGACGCTCTGCAAATTCTCGCTCAAGCGCAGGAAGCGGTCGGGATCCTTACCGCCCGGGGTTGGCTTGTCGGTGCTCCAGATGCCGTCCAGCGTCTTGTCCAGCCCCAGCATCTCGTTGAGTTTCGAGCCGGAGACGGTATCGATGATATTGCTGCCGAGGTTGACGAAATGTTGGCTCGCGCCGAGGAAACTCACCAGCTCCTTGGTAATGGCGACTCCCGCTTCCGCCTTGTCGGAGACACGGCCGCCAGCAAGCTGATAAATGCCGGAAGTAAGTGAAATCAGGCCGCCAACGGAACCCAGCGCGCCATTGCCGTTGAGGTGGGAAACCAGCGACATCATGCCGCCGTTGGTCTTCTCGTTGAGCGCAGTATAGACATCCTTGCTCAGTGTCTTCTTGATATCCGCCTCGGTGAGGCTGCCGTTTTTCTCGAACTTGTCGCCGAGTTCCTGCAGTGCCTTGCCGAAGGTCTTCGCCGACTGCTCATTGTTCATGAACTCGTGCACGAACTTGTCGATGCTCTCGGCCGTGCGTCGCGGTATGTCGACGCCGGCCCGCTTGAGCGCGGTCAGGACTGTCTTGACCACGTCCTGGGTGCCAGCGGCCAAGTTGGCATCGTTGATGTTGTCGGGGTTGGCGAGCAGGTCATCGAGATCGGTGATCATCGAGTCAAGCTGTAGGTTCTGGGCGAATTCGGCCGCCTTGTCGCTCTCTTCGGTCGCCGGGAACAGTGTCGAGAGCGCATTGTAGGTCCGCGAGATATCCTGCTCGGCGAGTTCACCCTGGCCGCTCTCGCGCAGGTCGTTGATGTAGTCGATGTACGCCTCGCTGAAGGCGGTCTCCTCCAGTCGCGATGCGATGTCGTCCTTGTCGGCGACCTTGTCGACGGCGCCCTCCTGGGCTTCCAGGTAATCCTTCTGCACGGCCTCGGAAGCGAACAGTTCGCCGAGGCTGGCATCGAGTTTCTCGCCATCGATGATCGACGAGAGATCATCGCCGGTGACGTGATCGAGGCTCAGCCCCTCCGAGATATCGAGGCCGACCAGGTCCAGGCCGTTGTCGAGCGCACCCTGGGCGCGCAGGGCACGGTAGAACTGGGCGCGCTCGTCGTTCTTGTCGATGCTGCCGTCCTCGATCCCCGTCTTCCACTCTTCGATCAGGTTCTGCCAGGTCAGCTCGCTGACGGTCAGCTTGCGTGAACTGTCGTCCGGGTCGGTCTCGCTGGTCTCCATCGACTGGATGTCGACATCGCTGAAGGCTGGCAGGTCGTGATCGCGCCGCGCCGTATCCAGCTCCGCGTTGTCGGACAGGCGCTGGGTGTTGGTCTCGCCGCCGTGCCGCGCCCAGTAACCGTCGAAGACATTCTGGACCGCCTTGCCATCGTCTCCGGCAGCGTGCCGGATCCGCTCGCGCAGGTCGTCGTTGACCTGGGCGGTGGCCTCCTCGCGGGAGGCGCCGTCGCTCACCTTGCTGTCGATCAGGTTCTGGTAGAGCTGTGACAGCGTTTCCGAGCTTTCGATATGCAGAATCTGGCGAGAGTCGGTCAGCGTACTGCCTGCCAGGCCGGATGAGAGCGCATTGAGGTTGTCCTCGTAACTGGGGTTGTCGGTCACGGTGTGGTTGGCGAGGAAGTCGTCGTAGGCTGCGTAGCCGGCGTCGATGGCGTCGTCCTTGCCGCCATGACGCTCCCAGTAACCGTTGAGCACGTCGAGTCCGTCCTCGCTGTCCTTGTCGGCATCGGTCAAGGCGTTGCCGGTCCGCTCGAAGAGGTCTTCCTTGGCGTCGTCGATGGCCGTCTGGAGATCCGGGGCGTCGCCGCGCTCACGCTGCTGGTCGAGTTGATACTCCACCAGCTGGCTGAACTGGCTGGCGGCGTCTCCCGTCAGCGGCCTCACCTTGCGGTCGTCGATATCGATGCCTTCGGCCATGTCGGAGGAGAGCGAATTCAGCGTGTCGTCGTAGGCGATGTCGGCCTCGTCGCGATTGGCCAGATAGCTCTCCTGGGCCAGCTTCTCGGTGTCCTCTTCGCCACCGTGACGCTTGAAATAGCCGTCGAAGACATTGGCGACGTCGCCACCGCCGACGCTGTCGATACGCTCGCGCAGATCGTCGTTGACGTGATCCATCGCTTCCTGGGGATCGTCGCCCTGATCGATCCGGTTCTGGATCAGATTCTTGTAGAGTTGGGAGAGCGTATCCGATGAGTCGAGATGCAGGATCTTGCGCTGGTCGGTCAGCGTGCCGCCGGCCATCCCCAGGGCCAGGGCATTGAGCTTGTCCTCGTAGTCGGGGTTGTCGGTGAGTGTGGTGTCGGCCAAAAAGCCGTCGTAGGCGTCATAACCCGCGTCGATCGCAGCCTCTTCGCCGCCGTGGCGCTTCCAGTAGCCCTCGAAGACATCGAGGCCCTTGTCGGCGTTGCGGTCGGCGTTGTCGAGGGCATGCCCGATGCGGTCGAACAGCGCTTTCCTGGCGTTGTCGATCGCCTTGGACAGGTCGGGGTTCTCGCCGTCGGCGCGCTGGGCGTTGAGCTCGGCGGTGACCAGCTTCTCGAACTTGTCGGCGGCGTCCCCCTTCAGGCTGGAAACCCGGCGCTTGTCGATGTCGATGCCGTCCGCCATGTCCACCGCCAACGCATTCAGCGTGTCCTCGTAGTCCTGACTGCCGGGCTCGAGGGTCTCCTTCTCCTTGCCGCCATCCCCGGCCATCTTCTGCGCCAGCTTGAGCACGGAGGTGAAAACCTGAGTGGGGGCGGACGAGACCGGGTCTTTGTCGAGGGTGACATCATCGTTGACGCGCATCGGCTTGTTCTCTCTGAAAGGAGGTTGGCTCGAGGACGCCGACGTTCGATCCATGAACAGGACGGGACGGCATCGCGGGAAAACGCCTCCAGTATTCAGGCGCCGGATGACGACCCGATGGCAGCGGCGAAACGCTGAGTAACGGACTGTATGGCTTTGGTGGGGCGGACGACGGCTATCGCATCGCGCCGAGAATGGCCTCGAGACGCTCCATGTTGAGCGCGACGACATCGAGCTGGTCGACCATCAGCGGGATCAGGAAGACCACGTAGATCAGCATCAGAAACGCGAACAGCAGGTTCTTGATCGGCAGCGACAGATCGAAGGCGTGAAGGTTCGGCGCCATCCTGGCGACGTAGGCCAGCATCAGGTCGGCGATCAGCAGCGCGATCACCAGCGGGGCGATCATCAGCACGCCGATCTGCATCACCTGGTCGAGCAGGCCGAGCAGCGACATCGCCGAGGTCTGTGACAGCAGCGGCATGAAGTCCACCGCCGGCCACAGCGCGTAGCTGCGGTAGAAGCCGTCGAGCAGCAGCATGAAGCCGCCGGTGATGAAGAACAGCGCCAGCAGCGTGATCGTCAGCAGCGTCGAGGTCACCCCGGATTCGGTCGCGCCCATCGGATCGACGATCTGCGCCATGGTCGAGCCGCGCTGCAGGTCGATCAGCTCGCCGGCCACCTCGGCGGCCCAGAACGGCACGCCGAAGACCAGGCCGATGGCGACGCCGATCAGCAACTCCTTGATCACCATGCCGGCGACGCTGAAGGTCGACAAGGTCTCCGCGTTCACCATGGCATCGAACAGCGGCACGATCAGCGGCAGCGAGATCGTCACCGCCACGGCGGAGCGGATCATGCCGGTCAGCCCCAGGCGATTGAAGGCCGGTGTCACCAGCACCATGCCCAGCGCCCGGGCCACGCCGACGGCCGCCGCCGCGATCAGCGGGTAGGCGAAGTCGGTGAGAAAACGGGCGAAATCGTCGTAGTCCATCGGTCCCTTGAATCACTCGAAAAGGAAGCGCAGCCGGTCAGGTAGCGTTTCCTCAGCGCGACCAGGCGGCAAAATTGTCCAGCACCTGATCGGTGATGTTGACGATCTGCCCGGCCAGCAGCGGGCCCGAGAGGATCAGCACCAGCAGTACCGCCACCAGCTTGACCGCCTGCGGCAGCGTCTGGTCCTGGATCTGGGTCAGCGCCTGCAGCAGGCCGACGCCGAAACCGACGGCGATCGCCACCAGCAGCGCTGGCGCCGACACCAGCAGTACCGTCCACAGGGCGTTCTTCATCAGCGAGAGGAAGATGTCGTCGGTCATCCTAGCCGCCTCCGTAACTCAGGATCAGTCCGTGCATCAGCCGCGACCAGCCGTCCACCGCCACGAACAGGAAAATCTTCAGCGGAATCGAGATCAGCGTCGGCGAGACCATCATCATGCCCATCGCCATCAGCACGTTGGAGACGATCAGGTCGATGATCAGAAACGGGATATAGAGCAGAAAGCCGATCTCGAAGGCGCGGGTCAGTTCCGAGCTGACGAAGGCGGGAATCAGTACGATCAGGTCATCGCTCTTGAGGTCCTCGCGGGCTTCGTCGGACCACAGCGTGCGGGTGGCGTCGATGAAGAACGCCCGTTCGTGTTCGCTGGCGTAGCGTGACAGATACGCCTGCAGCGGGCCGCGCAGGGCCTCGCCGGTCTGCTTGATCTCCTCGACGCTGGCCAGCCCCGCCGAGCGCTGCTCGAACTCGTGAGCCATCTCGCCGATCAACGGCGTGGTGATATAGACCGTCAGGATCAGCGCGATGCCATAGAGCACCAGGTTGGGCGGCGTCTGCTGCACGCCGAGAGCGTTGCGGATCAGGAACAGCACCACCGAGATCTTGAGAAAGCCCGTCATCGTGACCACCGCCAGCGGCAGCGTGATGCGCATGGCCTGACGGATGCTCACGCCGGAAGTGAGCAGGCCGATGATCAGCGGCGGCGACTGATAGGGGAACACC
>NZ_CEXLVS010000005.1:23329-25430 GCF_982684285.1 Salinicola sp.
CCGCCAGCGGCACCAGGCCGATGGTGGCGACCACGATGATGATCGCGATCAGGTTGGGCTGAAACTCAGTCATCCCCGGCGCGCCCTTCGTCGAGCGCGAGCCTCTCGACCTGCACCCCCACCGCGTCGCCGATGGCGACCAGGCGCCCACGCCCCATCCGTCTGCCGTTGACGACCAGGTCGACCGCCCGCTCGGGATGCCGCTCCAGCGGCAACACGCTGCCTTCGCCCAGCCGGCGCAGTTCGCCGAGCGACAGTTCCAGGCGACCCAGTTCGCAGGTCAGCTGCACCGGCAGGTCGTCCAGGTTCAAGCCAGCCGAGTCCAGCGGATCCGTGGGCGAACTGTCCACATCCGGCGCTTCCGTACTCGATGCCGAGCTGTCCGCGGCCGTTTCGGATCGGGCGGGAGGTGTTGATTTATCCACAGGAGGTTCGCTCATGACACTCTCTTTACCAGGGCGTTTTGGGGCTTCACAAGGGCGGTGCGAGGCTTCAGAAGAGGGATTCTGGGCACGATGGGAGGAACTCGCACCGAGCGGCCCGTCGGCACGCAGCCCGGTGTCGCCGAAGCGAGCCCGGCAGCCGAAACGATCGGCGAGATTCAGCCAGACCTCATCGGCCGCTGCGCCGTCGAGCATGACCACGTCGCCGGCGCGCAGGCTGCGCCATTCGCCCAGCGTCAGGGTCTGCGCGCCGCTTTCGATTCGCAGGGTGGCAACGACGCCGTCGGCTGGGGCGCGGCGCGCCGGAAAGGCGCTATCGAGCGTCGGCAGCAGTCGCTCGGCGATGGCCACCGGCAGGTCGAGGGCGAGCGGGTGCGTTTCGTCATCGATCTCGAACGCGATACAGAGGCGCGTGGGGCGATCCATCGGGGCCGATAGGGCAGGCCGCAGGTGGATGTCGACGTCCAGCCGTTGCTCCAGCGACTCCAGCCACTCGAGCCAGACCACCTCCAGCCACATGGCGACCAGCTCGCGATCCACCTCTCGCAGATCCCGTCGGCGGTCGGGATGCTCACCGAGACGGTCAAGCGCCGCCGCGCTGCCGGACAGCGTCAGGGGTTCCCCGCCGAGGTCGAGGGTGAGCGACCACGCCTGAGCGATGGCGGTGCCCTCGGGCAGCAGGCGCAGCATTGCCTTGCGGCCGTGCCAGTCGAACTCGAGCGGCCGGCGAGCGACGTGCAGCGCGTTATGGAGCGCCAGGCGGTCGGAGGCCATCGCGGGGAGCGACGCCGGTGACAGCGGCGTCGCCCGGCCCGGCGCCAGGTCGGTCGTGGCCGTCGAGGGCCGCGCCGAAGCCCGGCGTGACGTCGTGGAGAGGTGGGTCACGTCAGCTCTCCCCGCGGCGGTCGCATCTCTTCCATTTCCAGCTCCGCCAGCCGCTCGGCATCGACCGCCAGCGCGCGGGAGCGATCGGCTCGCAGGCGGTCCAGCGCCTGCTCGGCGCGCCGACATCTCGCCCATTCGGCGGCCCGCTCGCCGCGCTCGGCTTCGGCGGTCCGGCGCTCCCGCGCCAGCGTTCGCCGCTGCTGGAGCAGCGACTCGCGTCGTCCGGCATCGTCGGCCAGCGTCTGCTGCCACTCCGCCATGGCTTCGGCACTCATCGGCTGCTGCGCGCCATCATCGAAGAGCGCCTGTTCGCGCCGTCCGGAAGCGCGCTGGTGCCGGTCGAGCGACGCCTCCAGCGTCTGGTGTCGCGTGTCCAGGTCCTGGCAGTGGCGCTGGCTCGACGCCAGCGCCTCCTCGGCCCGGCGGGTACGATGACGCCGCAACTGCATCAGGCGCTCGAGTCGATGCAACGAGGTCATTGGGCGATCTCCTTCAGCCGCTTCAGCGTTTCCGCGAAATCGCTGCGATCGTCCCGGGACTGGCGAAGGAAGGCCTCGATCTCGGTGTGCTTGCGAATCGCCTCGTCGGTGGCGGCATCGCTGCCCTCGCGATACTCGCCCACCTGCAGCAGCAGCTCGACGTCGCTATAGCGCGCCATCAGCTCGCGGACCTTGGCGGCGTCGCGGCGATGCTCGTCGCTGGCGACGCTCTCCATCAGCCGGCTGCGGCTGGCCAGCACGTCGATCGCCGGGAAATGGTCACGCCGGGCGAGC
>NZ_CEXLVS010000005.1:25440-45756 GCF_982684285.1 Salinicola sp.
AGCTCGGCACTCAACACGATGTGTCCGTCGAGAATGGCTCGGGTCTCCTCCGCCACCGGGTCCAGGGTGCCGTCTCCCTCGGTCAGCACCGTGTAGATGGCGGTGATGGTACCGCCGGTGGTGGCATCCCCCGGACCGGCGCGCTCGAGCAGGCGGGGCAGGGCGGCGAACAGCGACGGCGGATAGCCGCGTCGGGTCGGCGGTTCCCCCGCGGCCAGGCCGATCTCGCGCTGGGCACGGGCGAACCGGGTGAGACTGTCGACCAGCAGCAGCACGTCGCGGCCCTGGTCGCGGAAATACTCCGCCACGCCGGTGGCGACCAGCGCGGCGCGGGCACGCTCGATGGCCGGGCGGTCCGAGGTGGAGACGACACAGACGGTACGCCGACGCGCGTCGGCGTCCAGCTGCACGTCGAGCAGTTCGCGCACCTCGCGGCCGCGCTCGCCGACCAGCCCGAGCACCACCACCTCGGCGCTGCTGCCCTTGACGATGGCCGAGAGCAGCGACGATTTGCCCACGCCGGGTTCACCGAACAGGCCGACACGCTGACCTCTTGCCACGGTATTGAGGGCATCGATGGCGCGCACGCCGAGCGCCAGCGGCTGCTCGATCAGCTGGCGGCTCAGGGGCGCGGGCGGCTCGGCATGCACGGGGTATTCGCGCAGCGGGGGGGCCGAGTGTGCGGTGTCGCCGGGCGGGGTCGCCGCAGCGTCCAGCCACTCTCCCAGCGGGCTGATGACGCGGCCCAGCAGCGCCTCGCCGACGCCGACGCCCTGGGCGCGTCCGGTGGCGATCACTTCGCTACGGGTGGAGAGCCCCTGCAGTTCGCCGATGGGCGAGAGGATGGCGTCCTCCTCCTCGAAGCCGATCACCTCGGCGGCGACGCGACGTCCGCTGACCGGATCGCGCAGGTAGCAGAGTTCGCCGATGCTGACGCCCTCGATGCTGGCGTGAATCAGCAGGCCGCGGATCCGGCGCACCCGACCGCTGACCCGGCGCGTCTCGGTCCGGGCCAGACGCTGGCCGAGCCTTGGCAGCAGCGCGTCGAGCGCCACCGAGGCCTGTTCCGGGTCATGACGGCTCATGCCGACTCCTGGCCATCCGCCGGCGCGTCGAGCAGCGCCTGGCGGAGAACGTCGAGTTGCGAATCCACGCCGATGTCCATGACCGCGACCGGGCTTACCAGCAGGCACTGCCCCGGCCCCAGCTGGGCATCGGCTTCGACCTCGTAGTCTCCCGCGGTGGGAGGCTCCTCCGAGAGCAGCGCCGCCACTGGTGCCTCCAGCGACGGGGCCACGCGGATGCGGATCCGATGCGCCTGGCGCCACTCGCGCAGCGCCTGGCGAACGCAGCGGGCGACCAGCTCGGCCTCGTCGAACTCGCCAAGCAGCTGCCGAACCAGGTCCAGCGCGAGTTCGGCCAGCGCCGGTTCGAGACGCGCCAGGTAGCGATCCACGTCATCCCGGGTGGTCGCCAGCAGCCGGGCGGCCTGCGTCTCGCCTGCCCGGCGGCCGGCCTCGAAGCCTTCGGCATAGGCTGCGTCGCGCGCTTCGCCGAGCGCCCGTTCCTGATCGGCCGCCTGTCGACGCGCCCGGTCCAGAAAGGCGTAGCCATCGATCCAGGCCTCGGCTTCCTCGGCCCGCAGGATCACCTTGCCGGGGCGGGGCGGCAGTGAATTCATGGACGCTCATTCCGAGACGGCGCTGCCGGCTCATCGGACGGGTCCTGGGCGGCATCCTCCGCCCCCGAGACAAGCCGGTCGGCGGCGGCCAGGCGTGCGATCTCCACGGCGCCGGCGTTCGTCTCGGCACCGTCGTCTCGCGCCAGCCTGCCGAACCAGCCCAATCGCAGCCAGGCACGCAGGGTGGCGGGCTGGGCGTCGGCCCAGGCCAGTAGACAGCGTCTGCCGTCTCGCTCGACCTCCGCCTCGAAGGCGTCGAGATCGCCCAGGTCGCTCTCCCCGGCCTGCCCATGCTCCCGCTTGGCCAGTGCCAGGGCGTAGAGATCGGTGCCGAAGCGCTGTTTGACGGCCGCGACCCGAGGGGCACGAATCTCGCGGACCAGGGCGCCGGCATGGAAGATGATCCCTGCCGTGCGAGTGCAGGCCGTCAGCGCATCCTCGTCGAGCTGGCAAAGCGCTTGGTCGATGGGATCTCTCGGCGGCAGCTCGGCCTGGGCGGGGAGATCGTGACGGCGCCGGAGGCGTTCGGCCAGGCGATGCTGGAACCGCGGCTGGCGGCACCAGCGGCGTAGCGTCTCGTCGCTGGCGATGCCGTCCAGGGTGCCGATCCAGTGGGCCGGATCGATGCGCACCGGCAGCTCCGGTGATGGCGTGGGCGTTGCCGTCATGACGGGGTCGCCAGGTCATAGGGTCGTTGGCGGCGCTGGCGCCAGACCAGCCAGCCGACCACGATGCCGAGGGCGAGAATCGCCGCGATCATCAGGCCGAACAGCCAGCCGGCACGCGCCACGCTGGCGGCCGGCATCGCGATGCCGAGAAACGAACTCATGGCCGGCTGGGGGGCCGACCGTGTCTCCTCGGGCAGGGACGAGACCACCGGCACCACCGACACCTTGTCGTAGGAGAGGCCGGCGATACCGTTGGCCACCAGGGTCTTGATCTGCGGGATCAGCGGATCGATGTCCAGCGAGGGAATGTAGCGCACGAAGACCGAGGCCGAGGAGGGCGTGCTGTTCTGCTGCAGCAGGTCGTTGTCAGGCAGCACCACGTGGACCCGCGCCGACAGCACGCCGGCGATCTGGGACACGGTGTGGGAGAGCTCCTGGCTCAGCGCGTAGATCATCTGGGCGCGCTCCTGGACCGGTGACGACACCAGGCCGTTGCCCTGGAAGACCTCGCCGAGATTGGCGAACTTACGTTCCGGCAGGCCGGCCCGGTCGAGCACGTCGACCGCTTCGGCAAAGCGGCTCTCGTCGACGGTGACGCGCATCCGGCCTTCATCCTCGGCATGGCGACTGGCGGGGATGCCATTGCGTGCCAGGGTCGCCACGATGACATTGGCCTCGCGCTCGTCGAGCTGGGTATAGAGGTCGGTATCGCAGGCCTGCAGCAGCAGGGCCATCAACAGCAGCGCAATCCAGTGCAGCGGGCGTCGGCGGCTGTCCCGGGACGGGCGCGAGGGGTTGAAGCGTCGATCGAGATGCAAGTGTCATTGACCTTTCAATAGGGTATTGGCCGAGCCCGACACCTGCGTGGCACCTCGCACCACCATGGTGGTCTCGATGGAGTGGTCGAAGACCTGGCTCAGCGAGTCGACGACCTTCGCCATCTTGTCGTCGCCGATGGCGGTGGGCGTGTCGCCTGCGTCCAGCGCCGGCGTGGTGACCTTGGCGAAGCGGGCGGGCGCCTGGGCATCGGGGACCTGCGCCTGCTGCGCGAAGGTGTTGACCCGGTCGACGAAGCCGTCGAGGTTGTCGATCAGGTTCGAGCCCAGCTCGCCGGGGCTCGCGCCAGGGGGTGAGGCACCGGCCTGGCCGGCCATGTGCTCGAACAGGTTCTGCGAGGCCAGCGTCTTGGCACTCGTCTCCGATGGGGTCGGCGCGGGTGTCGTCATCGGCACCCCCACCCCCGGTGGTGTCACGGGAGTCATCATTCACCTCGCGTTCGGGCCCATGGCGGGCCGGTGTCGCTTCCAACGACGGCGACCGGTCGTCGCGACGAGTCGCCAACCGGTCGTCGTCCCTCGTCACCTCGCAGGACTCGGGCCTGGGCTTGCTACTCTTCGCCGCCCGACATGGCTTCGCTGAGCATTTCCTTCATCATCGGCATCAGAATCAGCTGCCCACCGACCTGGACCATGCCCTCGGACATCGCTTCCTGAAACTTGGCGTTGTCGACGGCGTCGTCGAAGGCCTGGGAGTCGGGGGTGGATTCGCCGGTTGCGTTGGCATTACCTACGGCATCGATAGCCATGTATCGTCTCCTTCGGTTTGGCATTGACCGATCGGCATCGAGCCGTCGGTGAGTCGTCGTACCGTTCTTCGAGAGAGCGTTCGGGAACGGTCGCTGATGAGCGTCGCCATGGGATGACGGCCCGCTCGTTCCTGCCTCTGGGTCCGGCCTGCCAGCGTCCGGGGCTCACTGGCGCCGGCAGCCGCGACATCCGCACTCACTGCTCCACGGCCGGTCGTGCCACGCTGCCGCGGAAGACTCTGACCTCATCGGGTGCCGAGGGCGCGGGCGTCCGCCTCGAATCCTCCACCCGCTGCGCCACTTCCGCCAGCCAGGCGGGCGGACCCATCGCCTCCAGACGGTGGCGGCCATCCCGGAAATCGGCGCTCAGTGGCGAACCGATCCTTGCCGCTTCGATATCGGCGCTCAAGCGCGAAACGTCCACTCCGTCGAGATCGAAGCTACGCCGGCCCAGCTCCTCGCGTGCAGCGACATGGAGCACGTAGCCGTCGAAGAACCACGCCAGCCCGTTGGACCGGCAGACCTGTTCCAGAAAGGCCTGGGCGCTGTCGGCGTGGATGTCGCCGCGGACCTCGCCGTTCACGGCACTGCTCACCTCGACCGGCAGCGACAGGTTGCGTCCGAACTCCTGCAGCACGTCGCGTACGTCCTGATCGATCACCACGTAGCGGTAGCTTCGGTCTGCCCATGGGGCGTCGGCCGCGAAGGCGCCGCTGCCCGCCAACCCCAGCATCAGCGCGACGATGATCGAGGTGCGCAACCGGGATCCTTTTCGACGAACGATCATGAAGGCCACCGCCGCAATTGCTTCGATAACCCTAGCAAGATCGCGATGACGGTTTGGTGGCCGGTTATATGTCTTTTTGTGGCTTTCGCTTGCCCTATGTAAACGACTGTCACCGTTCATTGACATGCCTCGCTGCCCCAAACCGCTGGTTCTCCGGTACGCTGTCTGTCCACTCCTCGAGCCTCTGGACTGATTCACGGATGAAGGCATCTTCTACGGTTTCTCGAATGGTCTCGACCCGCGCGGCGGCTTGCCGCAAGGGCCTGACATGGGCGGCGGTCATCGCCGTCGGGTTCGCGCTCTCCGCTTGCGCGGCGACACCGTCCGACACCCGGGAGGACCGGCTGCTCAAGCTGGCCGACGATGTCGACCAGCGCGGCGACCACGCCACGGCGGCGGCCATGTACGAACGTGCGCTGGAACAGGGGGCGCCGTCTGCCGACCTCCTGATCCGGCTGGGCAATGCCCGGCTGGCGGCCGGGGAGCCCGAGGCCGCGGCGCAAGCCTTCCGGACGGCGCTGGCCGACGACATCGACCTGGCCCCGGCGCTGCTGGGCCTGGGCACGGCCCAGCTGCGATTGGGCGAGCCCCAGGGGGCGCTGCGCAGCCTCTCGCGGGCCGCCCCCAAGCTCGACAACGTGGCCGCCTGGAGCCGTCTGGGCGCCGCGCAGGCGCTGGCGGGGCATTCCGATCGATCCGTCGAGGCCTTTGCCAGGGCGGCGAGGCTCGAACCGCAGGATCTCGACGTCCAGGCCAATCTGGCGCTGGCCGAGTCCCTGGCCGGCGACGACGCCAAGGCGATCGTTGACATGCGTCGAGTCGCCAACTCCCCCCTGGCCGAAGCGCGCCATTACCGCAATCTCATCCTGGTGCTGGTACTGGGAGGGCAGCGTGAAGAAGCCCGCCGTATCGAGATCCCCGACCTGCCGGCAGCCCGGCGCGAGTCGTTGATCGCCAGCGCCGCGCGTATCGCCGCGCTGCCCAGTGCCGCCGCTCGCGCCCAGGCCCTCGGCATGGCCCGGACCTCCCCCGCGCGCGAGTGAGTTCGGGCCGGCCCCGCGCTGCCCCTCACAGGCCATCGGTCGTCGCGGTATCGCCCATGGCACTGCGCGCCTCGCCTTCCAGCATCGCACGCCGCTCGTTGGCGCGGCCGCGATCGTCGAGCCGCTCGCGGGCGGCGTCGGCGACGGGGCCCGCCATCGGCGGTCCCATCTCCCGCCCGCGGACCAGGTCCTGGGGATTGGCCACCATCAGCTGCAGGTTCAGATCGTTGGCGCAACCCGGCGGCAGCGTCACCATGCCCTCGTCGTCGGGGGACGACTGGCACAGGTTGGGCAGGGTCGCCATCCGGCCATCCGTGGCGGCCTGGTCGCCTTCTGGAGCGGCCATCGCCACCTGGCGGTAGCCGCTGGTCCAGCTCATCGGCCCCATCGACGACTGGCAACCGGCCAGCAGCGTCGCTATCAGCAGCGGCGCAACATGACGGATCGCGGCTGTCGCGGCGAGCGGGTTGGGTGGCATGGCGGCGGTCTCCTCGCTCATTGCAGATAGAACCCGAAAGGATCATCGACGCCCGCCGACCTGGCGTGCTGTGCCGGATCGTCGCCAAGCCGGGTGTCGCGGCTGACCCGGGCCTGGTCCAGCGGCGTTCTCGGCGTCGGGGACGAGGAGGGGCGGACCAGGTAGGGCGTGATCAGGATCACCAGCTCGGTCTCGTTGCGCTGGAAACGGCGCGACCGGAACAGCTGGCCCAGGATCGGGATATCGCCCAGCACCGGGATGCGCTCGATCTCGTTGGAGGCCTGGCGCTGGAACAGCCCGGCAATGGCGAAGGTCTGGCCGCTGCCCACCTCGACGACGGTGTCGGCACGCCGCACCTGCAGCGACGGCACGTCGTAGCCGGCGATCTGAACGTTGTCGCCGGAGAGACTGCTGACCTCGGGGCGCACCTCCATCGAGATGCGGCCGTTGGGCAGCAGGGTCGGGGTGCTCAGCAGGGAGACGCCGAACTGCTTGTAGTCGATCCCCACCAGGTCGCTGTTGACCGGCACCGGGATCGGAATCTCGCCGCCGGCTAGGAAACTGGCGGTCTGACCCGAAACCGTGGTGATGTTGGGTTCGGCGAGTATCTGCAACAGGTTGTTCTGCTGCAGCGCCTGCAGCAGGCCGTCGACGCCCTCGCTGCCCGGGGAGCTTGCGATATTGCTGGTCAGCACGCCGAACGAGAACGAGCCGTTGTTGATCAGCGCATTCCAACTGACGCCGTAGCTGAGCAGTTCGTCGCGGGCGACTTCGGCAAAGCGCACCCGGATGTTGATCTGGTTGGCGCCGTCGTAGCTCGAGCGATTGAGACCGCCGTCGGCGGGCGCCTCGGCATCGAGGGCCGACTGCGTGGCCATGGCGCTCTCCACCGTCGCGTTGCGGCCCTCGGCCACCAACTGGTTGCCGGCCATGTGCAGCCTGACCTGGCTGTCGCCGTCGATACCGCGAAGCGCCTGGCTCGCTTTGGCGTCACCGTCGCGGACCTGCAGCCGCAGCGAGGCCTGGCTCTCGTCGTCGGCGCCGAGGGCGATCAGGTTGGTATCGCCGGCCTGCTTGCCGAACAGGTAGATCACCCCGGGGGAGACGACCTGAACGTCGGCGATCGCCGGGTTGGCCACGAACACCGAGGCCACCTGGCGATCGAAGCGCAGGATCCTGCCCTGGCCCGTCTCCAGCGCCAGCGTCTCGCCGGGCGTATCGACGGCGACATCGGCGTGAGCGAACTGTGCGGTCATCAGCAATGCCACCATCACCTGGAGTGCCAAGCCAAGGGCGGCGAGTAGGGGTACGCGGTTACCGCCCCTCATGAAATTGTCTGCCACTGTGCCACGAGCGTCTTCCGTCCCTGTTGTCATCGGATCCCTTGTCGAAAAGCCCCGCTGGCCGCGGGGTCTCTACTCATGCATCGAAAATCGCTTTACTCATACAACGAAAACCGCTTTTTTGTCATCAAGTTACGACTTTGCCTGCGCCTCGGACTCGCGTCGCGGCGCGGGTTTTGGCAGGCGCACCTGGGCGATCGCCTGCAGGCTGAATTCCGGTGCGATCTCCGGCCAGGCCATGACGGCCATGTCGATCTCCTGCTGCTTGAGCCACTGTTGCAGCGACGCGCGCACGTCCCCGGCGATCACGATCACCGGTTGCAAGTCGGCATCCAGCGCGTCCAGCTGTTGCTGAAACCAGCCATTGAGTGCCCGGGAGAGCGGCGCCGGCAGCCCGATGCGCAAGGACTGGGTCTCGGCGTGGCGCTGGGCGGCCCGTAGCGCCTCCTCCAGCGGGCGGGTGGCGACCCAGGCCGGCAGTACCCTGTCGCTGCGGGCATGGCGGTGGCAGATCTGGCGCGCCATGGCGACGCGGATGCGGTCGGCTAGTCGCGCGCTGTTGGACTCCTGCGGCCCCCAGGTCACCATCGCCTCGAGGATGGTGCGCATGGCGCGAACCGGCACCCCCTCGCTGACCAGGCGGCGCAGGATTTCCGCCATCTTCTGCAGCGAGACGACGCGCACGGCCTCGGTGACCAGCTCGGCATAATCCGCTTCCATGCGGGACAGCAGCGAGCGGGCCTCCTGAATGCCGACGAAATCGCCGGCGTAGCGCGTCAGCGTGCGCTCCAGGCAGCGCTCCAGCACCTGGTCCGACGTGCGATAGCGCATCCCTGCCTCCCGCAGCGCGCTGCTCGCGGAGTCCGGCAGCCACTGCCAGGAGCCGCGGCCGACCAGCGCGGGCTGCGTCTGTGCGGAGAGCTCGAGTAGCGCCAGCGTACTGGTGTCGTCGTCCAGCAGCACGCTGGCCGCCGGCAGCTCGCCGTTGAGCACGGGGACTTCGTCCAGCTCGATGGCGAAGCGCTGCGCCCCGAGGGCCGGTTCGAGACGGAGGCCGACGGTGGGGATGGCGATTCCCAGGTCGCGCTCGACGCGCTCCCGAACCGTCTGGATGCCCTCGCGCAGCAAGTCCAGCGACAGCGCGTCGGCGAGGGACGCGCTCAGGCACAGCATGACGCGATGCTGGCCCGGCTCGTCCTCGGCCAGGCGACCGGGAGCGGTGGCCTCGGCGGGCGCGTCATCCTGCCGCGGCGCGGGAGCGCCATCGTTCGGCGCGCCCTCGGCATCGGCCGTTTCCGCTTCGGCCCGCTCGCGCATGTGGCGCCGACGCAGCAGGAAGGCCGCGCTGCCCAGCAGCGCCGAGATCGCCAGGAACACGCCGGTGGCGAAGCCCGGGATGAAGGCGGCGCAGAACAGCACGGCGGCGGTCAGCCCCAGCGCCTTGGAGTTGCTGCCCAGCTGGCCGACGATCTCGCTGCCCAGGTCGCTGGCGTTGTCGGAGCTGACGCGGGTGACCACGGTGCCGGCGCCGATCGAGATCAGCAGCGCCGGGATCTGGGCGATCAGGCCGTCGCCGACGGTGAGCAGCGAGTAGGTCTCGACGGCTTCGCCGAACGGCATGCCGTGCTCGAGCATCCCGATCAGCAGGCCGCCGATCAGGTTGACGAACAGGATCACCAGCCCGGCGATGGCGTCACCCTTGACGAATTTCATGGCGCCGTCCATGGCGCCGTAGAGCTGGCTCTCGCTCTCCAGCAGCGAACGCCGGCGGCGGGCCTCGACATGGTCGATATCGCCATTGCGCATCTCGTTGTCGATGCTCATCTGCTTGCCGGGCATGGCGTCGAGCGTGAAACGCGCCGCGACTTCGGCAACCCGCTCCGAGCCCTTGGTGATCACCAGGAACTGGGCCACGGTGATGATCAGGAACACCACCATCCCGATGACGACCTCCCCGGCGATGACGAAGTTGCCGAAGGCTTCGACGATCTGGCCGGCGTCGGCGTCGAGCAGAATCAGGCGTGTGGTGGTGATCGACAGCGCCAGCCGGAACAGCGTCGCCAGCAGGATGATCGGCGGCAGCGACGAGAACTCCACCGGGTGCGAGATATAGAACGCCACGATCAGGATCAGCAGGCTGAAGCCGATGTTGACCCCGATCAGCGCGTCGACCAGGGCGGTCGGCAACGGGATGATCATCATCACAACGGCCAGCACCATGAAGACCGCGATGATCACGTCGCTGCGCTGGGAGGCGCGGCGGGCGAGGATGTTGAGTCGACCGAGAAGCTGATTCATGTCATGCCCGCTCCCGTGGTACATCGGCTTCCTGTCGGCGCTCCAGGTAGCGTTGAAAGTGGCGCCGCGCGGCGTCCCGGTCGCCGTTCAGCCACTCGGCACGGCTGCGCAGCAGGAGCAGCGTGGCGTCGCGCTGCCCCGCGGCTTCGAGACGCTCGATCACGTTGAGGGCTCGTCCGCCGTTGCCGTGGGTCAGAAAACCGCGGCACAGCGCCCTCAGGATGCCGGTGTGTTCCGGCGCCATGCGCGTGGCGATCAGCAGCAGTACCATCCCCCGCTGCGTCTGGCCGCTCTTGAGGTAGAGGTGGCCCATCAGGTGCAGCAGGTCGGCGGCATCGCGATCGTCGTTCTCTGTCATGACGGCTCCTCGTCACGGGCGTCGTCGCCACCGGGAGCATCGCCATCCTGCGGCGTCATGGCTTCGTTCATGCGACCATCCCAGGCCTGGCGCCACTCGAGCTCCTCGCCGACGACGTCCCGCGCCATCGCGACGATGTCCTCCTCCGCCTCCAGCGTCGGCAGCACGTCGTCGATCACGTGCTGGAGCAGCTCGATGCTGCGGGCGTTGTCGTAGCTGCGGGCATCTCTGGCCTCGGGTCGCTCGAGCGCGTCCAGTCGCGCGGCCAGCGGCGGCTGGTCGGCGTCGCGCGTCCGCGCAAGATCGACCGCGCGGATGAATTCGTCATCCTGCCCGGAGGATCTCTCGATGGGGCGGACTGGCTCCGGGACCGTGCCCGAGATGCGATAGCGGTCCGAGTCGACCTGGCGACCGGTGATCTTCATCGAACGATGGCCTCGTCAGCGCGGTCTCTCATTCAAAGCGTCAGCGCGAACTGGTCGTCGCCACGGCTCAGCGTGATGCGGTCCGGCTGAATCGCGGAGATCACCCATCCGGATTCGAGCGCGGCGCCGGGATAGAGTCGCTTCCCGCGGCTGTCGATGACATAGGGGCTATCGCCCAGCCACACGGCCTGCAGCTTCAAATCCGGGCGCGCCGCATCCTGCCGGGTCTTGGCGTCGTTGAGCAGCACCTGGTGGCTGCCGTAGTGCTGATCGAACCAGCGCTGCGTCCGGTCCCAGGCCGCGCTCTGCGCCGCCGCGTACTGTCCGGACACGCTCAGGTAGCCGCCATGATCGGTGACGCTCAGCGAGTCGAGGCCCGCCTCCGAGAGCTGTCGGCGCAGCGCTTCCGCCGGGCCCGGGCGCTCCCCCGACGTCAGGCGATGCGCACCGTCGAGCGCCTGGGGATCGAGAGAGGCAGCCGTGTAGCCGCCGATATTGGCGCCGGCCTGATTGACGTCGATGAATTCGTAGACCGCCAGCACCCCGAGCGTCGCTACCAGCCCGGTGAGCGTGGCACCCCGGTTGAGCGAGGTCCGCCAGCGTGGCGGCAGGGCGGGGAGCTTGGGGAGCGCTGGGATCATCGAGGGGGCGGGGGGGCGCGACAGCGCCAGCGACACGCCCTCAAAGCGCAGCTCGGCCGGGAGCTCGCCGCGCTGCCCGGTTCCCTGATGCACGACGCGACCGTTGACGACGACATCGCCGCCGATCGCCTCGACCGCCATCTGGCGTCCGTGGAACCGCAGCACCAGGTGGTCGGGCGCCACGTCGGGGTCGCCCAGCAGAATATCGGCGGCCTCGTCGCTGCCAATCCGGCAGGTCGGCTCGCCCAGATCCATCGTCGCACCGTGATGCAGCCCGGCGGTGACCGTGAGCGTCGCAACGACTTCGCCTTCCGACGCCGTGGGGGAGGTGACGGTATTCATGCGGTTGACTCGCTAATGTCGTACGAAGCGGGAAGAAATTCCTTGGCTGTCCGTACCCGGTTCATCGAGGCGGACAGCCAAGGAAGCTCCAGAAAATCGAGTAGTCTCCATCGTGGCGAGATCCGATGCGTCCCGGACGCATTGCCGCCGTTCCGGCGTGGAGCGTCGCGGGCGACGTAATTTCGCCCGCGACTTCTCCGCATCAGTTCTGCGGACGCTGCTTGGTCGCATCGAGCATGGTCTTCTTCTCGGTCGTGACCTTGGTGATTTCAGCGGATTTCTCGATCGCCTGATCAAAGACGGCCTTCAATTGATCGATGGAAGAATCAGCGCTGTCATTCGAAGTTGACGGATCGATTGCGGGCGTATCAGCCATGGTGTTTCTCCTGGTAGCGTGAAATTCAAGGTCCGCCATTCCAGCGGTTTGAAAGAGGTGCCAGACCGGGTTCTCGACATCGACCAAACTCTGGGAACGCGATCCAACGTCATTCAGACTACTGGCTCCGAATGACAATGCGACGGCTTGGAAGTAAAAGTTTGATGTTTTGCGTTTCCAGAAGGTAACGGAAGGCAAGCTAAATTGTTTTTAGCAAATTACTGATATGGAAGAATAAAAACTATATTGAACGGTCGTTCAATCCATTCCTGGTATGCACTTATTACCCCTCGTTACGTTGAAATGAGCGTTTCAAACCGCTGTGGCATTTTTCTCCATTTCAATGACTCGACATCGATCGATGAAGTGTGCGCACTAAAATGCACAATTTTCCCGCCCGATTTTCACGTGCCTGTATTTTGAGATTTTACTGAATTAGGTACGTCTGAATTTATCTGAATGATCTGTTCCCAAAACGAGACAGATTTCCAGTCTTGCTGTCTCTTTATGGCGTCACTGGCGCGGGGTTATCCCGTTGTGACGCCACGACGCACCTCCTACGCCACGGTTCGTCATTGCTGCCGCCAACGCTGAAGTCCCGGCCCGCAACCTCGTCATCAAAGTCCAACCGGCGTTAACTTGATTAACGTCAACGACATGAATTAACCGGGGTGAATTTTTCTCTTTAAATTCAATCATTTATTGCCGGTTTTCATTTTCGCGTCTATAGTCTGAGACCTCCTTGGGGAGTAGCCGATCACTACCGTGAAACCTTGCGGTCGTGATGTTCGTGTCAACACACCCGGCCATGCCGTGGCACGAACGCCGAGACCGGTTGGCGAGACCATGGGCATCCGCGGTACCGAGTCGGGTACGGCGAATGTCGTGGCAACACCACCGGCTGGAACGGACAATGAATCCTGCATCCCTGGTCATACTCGCTTTCGCCATGTCGACCGATGCCTTCGCCGCTTCCGTCGGCAAGGGCGCGGCTCTCAGGCGCACCCGGTTCCCCGAGGCACTGCGCATCGGCGCCATTTTCGGCACGGTCGAGGCCATCACGCCGGTCATCGGCTGGGCTATCGGGTTGGCTGCCACGCGGTTCGTGTCCGAGTGGGACCACTGGATCGCATTCGTGCTGCTGGGGGCGCTCGGGGCACACATGATCTGGGAAGGGTTCAAGCCGGTCCCGGTCGAGGCGGACGACGGCAGCGCGCCGGAGCGCAAATCGGTCTGGCTGCTTGCCCTCACGGCGCTGGCCACCAGCATCGACGCCATGGCCGTCGGCGTGACGCTGGCCTTCGCCGATGTGAACATCATCGTGGCGGCGGCGGCGATCGGCCTGGCCACGATGCTGATGGTCACCGTCGGTATCATGCTGGGCCGCGCGATCGGATCGCTGATCGGCAAGCGGGCCGAAATCGTGGGGGGGTTGGTCCTGATCGGCATCGGTTGTACCGTGCTCTACGAGCATCTGGTGGCCCGTGTCGCTTGAGAGCTTGCCGACAACTGGCTAGATCCTCGACAACTGTCTAGATCCATGAACTCGAACGAACCGGGAGGTCACATGGCATCACACCCCATCCGGGACAGCGCGCTAAAGGCGGCACTGCGCTCGCCCCAATTCCGACAGCAGCAACAGAAACCGAAGAGAGGCAAGGGCAGCTACTCCCGCAAAGGGCGGCCGCCCGAGGGAGGGCGCCATCGCCAAGCGGCTTGAGGCATTTTCGACCTCCGACCGTTTCGCCATGGTGCTCTCCCCTGTTTTCACTCCTGCCGACACTTCCGGCTGCTCACTGTCGGCTCTCGTCGCCCCCTCGATTCGCCATGCTTTCCGTGGTGGCGTCTATGCTGAGATATCGATCCTCTCCGGGAGCCTTCATGTCGACCTCGTCTTCGCTCTGGCAGGCCTCGCTTGCCGATTTCCAGCACGCCGTCGAAACGCGTTCCACACCGGGCTGCGGTGCCGCCGCGGCGCTGAACGGGTGCCTGGGCTTGTCGCTGATTCTCAAGGGCGTGCGTTTGCACCGGGGCGAATCCGGCCCGGATCACCACCGTCGCCGTCTGATAGACGATGGCGATGCGCTGCAGCAGGCGCTGGCCGAGGCTGTCGACGACGATGCCGCGGCGTTCGACGACTATCTGCAGGCGCAACGGCGATCGAGTGATGATGCCGCCGAATCGGACCCGTGCGATTCGGCCCTTCGCGAAGCCCGCGAGGCGTCGATTCGGATCCCGCTGGCAGCCGCCGAGCGATGTCGGCAGGGGTTGGCACTGGCGGTCGAGGCGCTGCCGCTGACCTCGCCGGCAATGCGTAGCGACACGCTGGCCGGCGCCACCATGCTCGGTGCGGCACTGGAGGCGCTGTTGATCGGGGCCGAAGCCAATCTCGCGGCGCTGCCCGATCATGCCGCGCGGCAGACACTGGAAGCGCGTTGCGAGGCGCTTCGCAGAGAAGTTCGCGAGCTCCGCCGCCGACTCGGCACCGGTGGCTGAACTCGCGACGCCGACAGGGGGTCAGCCCGTGATCAGGAGACTCCACCACGCCACCGTCAACAGCAGCAGCGCCAGCACGCGATTGAACCACTGCCACTGACGCGGTTGCCGGAACAGCCTGGCGACACCGCTGCCCACCAGCCCCCAGAGCGCCAGGCAGGGCAGCGCCACGACCCCGAACGTCAGTGCCAATACGCCGATCTGCGTCGCGCTTGATGCCGCGTCGGTGAACACGCCGACGACCGACATCGCCATCATCCAGGTCTTGGGATTGACCAGCTGCAGGCCGGCGGCCTGGCGTGCCCCGAAGGCCGGCGCGACGGAGGCCAGGTCGCCGGTATCGACTTCCGGCGGTGGGCTGCGGAAGAGCCGCCACGCCAGCCAGCTCAACCAGGCCACGCCGATCGCTGCCATCAGTCGACGCACGAGGGGGTGGGCCAGCAGCGTGTGCGACAGCCCCAAGCCAACCGTCAGCACGATCGCCGCCGCCGCCAGGCTGGCGCCAAGAACGGCGGGGAGGGCGCTTTTCCAGCCCTGGCGCGATCCCTGCGCGAGTATCAGTAGATTGGTCGGCCCCGGCGTGATCGAGGCGACGAAGGCGAACAGGGTGAACGGTAACCAGGCGGACATGATCGACTCCGGGAATAGCGTGGAGTCGGGACTATCGCGCCATTGTCACCCAAGGTCTGGAAGGTTTGAGCAGTCGCGCCCCAAGCTCGCCACGAAGCCGATTCAACCGCCCCGGACGCAGCGCTGGCGATAGTCCGCCGGCGTCAGGCCGTAGGCGCGCCGGAACCAGCGCCCCAGATGGCTCTGATCGGCGAAGCCGAGCTGGCTGGCAACCGAGGCGGGAGGCTCGCCGGCAGCGAGCCGCTGGCGGGCGAGACTCAGGCGCAGCTGCACCAGATAGGCATGGGGCGCCAGGCCGAAGGCCGACTTGAAAGCGCGGGTCAGCCGAAACCGAGCGACGCCGCACTGCTCGGCCAGCGTCTGCAGGCCGATATCCTCGGCATAGTTCGCATGCAGCAGTTCCTGGGCCCGGCGGGCGGCACGCGGCAGGCGCGGATCGGTCAATGGACGCCGACGCCAACCCAGATGCGGCACCAGGCCCTGCAGCAGGGCATCGAGGGCGTCATCGCGTTCGAGCCGCGACGTCGACTGGCGCAGGGTAGTGAAGGCGCGGGCGATTCCCGCGATCAATGGCGTATCGTCGACCAGCGTCGAGGCGAAGCCCGGTTCACCGGAAGCGGCGCCGGCGATCGCGAACTGGCGCAGCTCACGTTGCAGCCAGTCCGGGTCGAGATAGAGCATGGCGTAGGTAAAACCGCCCTCGGCCGGCGCGTGGCCGTCGTGAATCTCGCCGGGTTCGACGAAGAACAGGCGTCCGGGCGTGCTGTCGTGACGAACGCGGCGGCAGTGAAACTGCTGGACGCCCTGCTCGGTGAAGCCGACCAGATAGCTGTCGTGCCAATGGGGATCGTAGGCGTGCCCCTCGAAGTGGGCACGGATCGTCTCGATGCCGGTATCGCTGTCCTGTCGCAGATCGATCCAGTTCGTCGATGTCATGCTGCCTCCCGCCCGGCTTGCGGTCGATGCGGTACGCCGGTTCGATCCTGGCAGCATGCCAGAAACGGGACGCGGGAGTCTGGAACGTTCGTGCAGTCCGGGACCCGCCGCCGGAATCCTGGACCTTCAGTCCGGCACCGGCGCCTCGAAGGTGTCGCGGCGCCGGATCGTCAGCGTCGTGCCGATCGAGGCGGTGATCACCAGCCCGATCGCCAACCACTGCAGCGTACCCAGCAGCTGGCCCAGGAACAGCAGGCCGGAGAGCGCACCCACCGCGGGCTCGAGGCTCATCAGGGTGCCGAAGGTCTGGGTCGGCAGCCGCGGCATGGCGATCATCTCCAGCGTGTAGGGCAGCGCGGTGGAGAGCACCGCCACCGCCAGGGCGTACGGCAGCACTTCCGGGGCGAAGATCGCCGTGCCCACGTCGAGCAATCCCACCGGGGCGATCACCACCGCGGCGATGGTGATACCGAGGGTGGCACTCTGGGCGCCGTTGATCGCCCCGGCCTTCTGTCCAAACAGAATGTAGAGCGCCCAGCAGACGCCGGCGCCGAGGGCGCAGGCCGCGCCATGAGGGTCGATCGGGCCGCTGCCGCCATCGCCCAGCAGCAGCAGGCAGATCAGGCCGAGGACCGCGAGTGCCACCCAAAGCAGGTCCAGCCAGCGCCGCGACGAGAGCATCGCCACCGCCAGCGGCCCGGTGAATTCCAGCGCCACCGCGATACCCAGCGGCACGGTCCGCAAGGCCTGGTAGAAGAGGAGGTTCATGACGCCGAGGGAGACGCCGTAGATCAGCGTCGATTTCCAGGCGCGACGGCTCAGCGGCTGACGCCAGGGTCGCATGACGATCAGCAGCAGCAGGGCGGCGATGATCAGACGGATCGAGGTCGTGCCGGTGGCGCCGATGACCGGGAACAGCGACTTGGCGACGGAAGCGCCGCTCTGGATCGAGCACATCGCCACGATCAGCATGGCCACCGGCCAGACTCTGGCGAAGAATTCGCGCATGGCGACTGACATGACACCTCCCGAGGTCTGCGGCATGATGACTCGCCAAACGTGACCGCTTGTCGCCTTGGCGGCGAGCGGCAATGGACGAGAGTCGCGATTGTACGGATGGGCAATATATTGCACAACTCTAACGAGCGCCCCGACGTACTGGTGCATGTCGCCGCCAATGTCAGGCGCCTGCGGCAGGCGGTATCTTTGAGCCAGCAGGCGCTGGCCGAGCGGTCCGGTGTCAGCCGGCGCATGCTGGTCAATATCGAAAAGGGCGACGTCAACGTCAGTCTGAGCACGCTGGATCGATTGGCCGAGGCGCTGGGCGTGCTGTTCTACGCGCTGGTCCAGCCGCCGGACAGCGAGGACTCCGCGCGTATCGACGAGGTCGCCTGGGTGGGAGCGCACCCCGACAGTCGTGCTCGACTGCTGGCGAGCAAGCCGGCACGGCAGGAGGTCGAACTGTGGTCGTGGTCGCTGGAGCCGGGAGACGTATACGAATCGGCTGCGGACGACGCCGGCTGGCACGAGATGCTGGTGGTGATCGAGGGAACGCTGACCCTGAACCTCGGCGAGCGTGAGGTGACGATCGAGGCCGGCGACTTCCACGTCTATCCCAGCGACCAGCCCTATCGCTATCGCAACGATGGGGCTGGTCGACTGCGCTTCATTCGCAACGTGGTGTATTGAAGCCGAGCTGCGAGCGCGGGCGATACCGACTCTACAGCCCGGCCTTGTCCAGTCCGAATGCCTTGTCGGCGGAGCCGGGAATCGCCTGGAAGGCGATGCTGAGGCGATTCCAGCCGTTGATGGCGACGATCAGGAAGGTCAGGTCCGAGAGCTCCGCTTCGGAGAAGTGGCTGCGAACGTGGTCGTAGGCGCCGTCATCGACCCCATGCTCGGGCAGCCGGGTCAGCGTTTCGGTCCAGGCCAGGGCGGCGCGCTCGCGCGAGGTGAACAGCGTCGATTCCCGCCACAGCGCAACGTGGTGCAGGCGCAATTCGCGCTCGCCGTCGATCTTCGCCTCCTTGACGTGCATGTCGACGCAGAAGGCGCAGCCGTTGAGCTGGGAAGCGCGCAGCGTCACCAGATGCTTGATCTCCTTGATCACGTCGCTCTGCGACAGCGCCATGTTGAAATCGATGTACTTCTGGGCGGCCTGGGGAGAGGTCTGGTAGTAGTTCACTCGGGCTTTCATGTCGCTTACCTGTCTGGGTCATGGGAGTTGAGATTTGAGCACCGAGACAGGATGAAATGCGGGAAGGCGTTCTCACAGAGCCAAGAACGGTGGCGATTTCTGGGCCATCGCAAGACGACCTGCGACGCGTCAAACCACGAGCGCGGCCAGCCGGGCGGCCAGCGCGTCGGCGTGGGCGGCATCGGTGACGTTGGTGAAGCTCAGCAGCAGCCCGGACTGTCGTGTCGGGGTCAGGGACCACTCGGACAGCGCGTGCCCACCCAGCCCGGCGCTGGCGGCCCGGTTCGCGATGGCCACGTCGTCGACGTCGTCGGGAAGACGGGCCAGCAGGTGCATCCCGCCGGCTTGCAGATCGATGTGAATCCGATCGCCCAGATGGTGCTCGAGCGCTTGGCGAAGATTTTCACGGCGCTCTTTGTAGAGCGCCCGCATCCGCTTGAGGTGGCGGGCAAAGTGGCCTTCGTCGATGAAATCCGCGACCACCGCCTGAGTCAGCGTCGGGCAGCCATGGCCCAGGCGCCGCATCGCGCGCTGAAAGATCGCGACCTGAGAGAGTGGAACCACTAGGTAGGCCAGTTTGATGGCGGGGAACAGCACCTTGCTGAACGTGCCGGCATAGAGCACGCGGCCATCGTGATCGAGACTCTTCAGTGCCGGTACGGGATGGCCGTGGTAGCGATATTCGCTGTCGTAGTCGTCCTCGATCACCCAGGCATCCTCACGACTCGCCCACCTCAGCAAGGCCTGGCGTCGGGCCAGCGTCATCGTCACCCCGGTGGGGCTCTGGTGCGTGGGCGTGACGACGGCGAAACGGGCTTGGGCGGCGCGGGAATCTCCCTCTTCGACGTTCAATCCCTCGGCGTCGACGCCCACCGGCGTCAGGTGCATCCCGTCGTGCAGCAGTCGTTCACGCGCCATCACATAGCCCGGCTCCTCGAACCATCCGCTGTCGCCGGGTTTCAGCAGTGCCCGGCAGATCAGACCGAGCGTGTCGCGGTAGCTGTCGGTGATGAAGATCTGTTCGGGCTGGCAGGCGATGCCTCGCGACACGCCGAGGTAGCTCACCAGTGCGCGCTTCAGCGCCGGGTGGCCGGTCGGCGGCGGGTAGTTGAGTTCGGCGCTGGTCTGGGCCCTGAGTCGGCGATGGGCCAGGCGTGTCCACAACTTGTCGGGGAAGGCGTCCAGCGCCGGCAGCCCCAGTTGGAAGGGGAGCGGCGGTGCGAGACTAGGCTGTGGTTCCTGCCCGGTCGCCGTCTCCGATGTCGCCGCCGGTCCCGAGGCATCGGGCAGGTGTGGCGAGACGATGGTTCCCGCCGGCCCTCGCGGCAGAAAATACCCTTCGCTGACCAGCAGCTGATAGGCCAGCTCGACCGTGCCGCGCGACAGGTTCAGCTCACTGGCGAGGCTGCGTACCGAGGGCACCCGTTTGCCGGGTGGCAGGCGCCCGTCCGTCATCGCTTCGCGCAGGCGCTGATAGAGCTGCCGGTAGATCGGCAAGTTCTGCGTGCGGTCGAGCCGCAGTGGGGTATTGGACATGTCGATGTCCCAGAAGATCGAAGACGTCTTGGCGCTGCCAAGCGGGTCAGTCCGATTCTACCCTGGCTGCTCTATCAGGAGGATGTCCGATGACGACCGTTCGACTATTACTGGTGACCACGGAGCAGGAGTGTCTGCGCTGCTTCGATGTCATGCGTGAGCTTCGCCCGCATCTCGATGCACCGCAGACCTTCGTCAGCCGGATCATGCGCCAGATGGCCATGGGCTATCGGCTGTTGGCGGCGTGGGAGGGGAATCGGGTCGTCGGCCTGGCGGGCTATCGCCTGACCGAGAGCCTGCTGTATGGCCGCTTCGTCTATGTGGACGATCTCGTGGTCAGCGCAGCGGGGCGACGCCACGGTTTGGGTGCGCGGCTGATCGCGGCCGTGCGCGAGGAAGCGAGAACCCTGGGGTGTCGCCATCTGGTGCTGGATACCGGGCTGGGCATGGCGCTGGCACAGCGTTTCTACTTTCGACAAGGGCTGCTCTCCCGGGG
>NZ_CEXLVS010000006.1:0-28973 GCF_982684285.1 Salinicola sp.
ACCTGGGCATGTGCGGCCACGGCACGATCGGTCTGATGGCATCGCTGCATCATCTCGGAATGATCGCGCCCGGCGAACACAAGATCGACACCACCGTCGGTCCGGTCAGCGCCACGCTGCACCAGGACGGCGCGGTGACGGTGCGCAACGTGCCCGCCTACCGCTATCGCCAGCGCGTGCCGGTGGAGGTGCCCGGCTATGGCGTGGTGCATGGCGATATCGCCTGGGGCGGCAACTGGTTCTTCCTGGTCGGCGAGCATGACCAGACGGTGACCCTGGCCAACGAGGCAGCGCTGACGGCCTTTACCTGGGCGATCCGCCAGGCGCTGGACGCGCAGTCCATCACCGGCGAGAACGGCGGCCACATCGATCATATCGAGCTGTTCGCCGCCGACGACACCGGGACCGGCAAACCGGCCGACAGCCGCAACTTCGTGCTCTGTCCCGGCAAGGCCTACGACCGCTCGCCCTGCGGCACCGGCACCAGCGCCAAGCTGGCCTGCCTCGCCGCCGATGGCAAGCTGGCACCCGGCGAGACCTGGGTCCAGGCCAGCATTACCGGTAGCCGCTTCGAGGGGCGCTATGCATGGGAAGACGAGGCGCAAAGGCTTGTGCGTCCTTTCATCACCGGCAGCGCCTACATGACCGCCGACGCCACGCTGCTGATCGACGAAAACGACCCGTTTGCCTGGGGCATCACCGCGTCGTAGCCGTTCCCGAAAAGCCATTCCTGAAAAGCCATTCACGACAGATATTCACGGATTCCAGAGGACAACCATGAACGACTCCATCTTCACCGGCTGCATCCCCGCTCTGATGACCCCCTGCACCGCCGACCGCACGCCGGATTACGACGCGCTGGTCGCCAAGGGGCGCGAACTGGTCGATCTCGGCATGCGCGCGGTGGTCTACTGCGGCTCGATGGGCGACTGGCCCTTGCTCAGCGAAGCCGAACGCCAGGAGGGCGTGGCGAGACTGGTCGCCGCCGGCGTACCCGTCATCGTCGGCACCGGCGCGGTCAACTCGAAGGAGGCGGTCTCCCACGCCGCCCATGCAGCCAAGGTCGGCGCCCAGGGGCTGATGGTGATCCCCCGCGTGCTCTCCCGCGGTACCGCCCCCGCGGCCCAGAAGGCGCACTTCTCGGCGATCCTGCAAGCCGCACCCGAGCTGCCGGCGGTGATCTACAACAGCCCCTATTACGGCTTCGCCACCCGCGCGGACCTGTTCTTCGAGCTGCGTCGCGAACATCCCAACCTGATCGGGTTCAAGGAGTTCGGCGGTGCAGACGACCTGCGCTACGCGGCCGAGCACATCACCTCCCAGGATGACGAGGTCAGCCTGATGGTGGGTGTCGATACCCAGGTGTTCCACGGTTTCGTCAACTGCAACGCCACCGGCGCCATTACCGGGGTCGGCAACGCGCTGCCGAAAGAGGTGCTGCAGCTGGTCGCGCTGAGCCAGAAAGCCGCCAAGGGCGATCCCCAAGCCCGGCGCCTGGCCCAGGAGCTAGAGTCCGCACTGGCGGTGCTCTCCTCCTTCGACGAAGGCGTGGATCTGGTGCTCTATTACAAGCAACTGATGGTGCTCAACGGCGACAGCGCCTACGAACTGCACTTCAACGCGAGCGATGCCCTGAGCGAGGCGCAGCGCCGCTACGTCGCAACCCAGTACGCGCTGTTTCGCGAATGGTACGCGCAGTGGTCGACGCAGCTCGAGGTAGCGTGAGCCCGCCTTGCCACGACGGTCTCTTTACACCGGTCTTGCCGCCACACCGATCTTGCCACACCGATCTTGCAACGCTGATCTCGAACAGAGCACGGGCCTGAAAAGTCGGCGGGAGCCATATGGATTGCATACAATATCCAGATTCTGCGAAACGATGAGACTTCATGGCGACTTTCAAGACCCGAGCGCAGTACGTGGCGGACGAGCTGCGCGAACGCATTCTCGGCGGCGAGTTCAAGGGCGGCTCCCAGCTACGCCAGGATGCGCTGGCCAGGGACTACGACGTCAGCCGCATCCCCGTTCGGGAGGCGCTGCTGACCCTGGAGTCCGAGGGGCTGGTGGAGTTTCACGCCCATCGCGGCGCCTTCACCACCGAACTCTCGGTGGCGGCGATTCGCGAACTGTTCGATCTGCGCGTGCTGCTCGAGACCTACGTGCTGCGCTACGCGATCCCGAACCTGACGACGGCGGATCTCGATCACGCCGGCAGTGTCCTGCGCCAGTACGACGCCGCGCTCGACTCCGGCAGCCAGATCGACAACTGGAGCGACTACAACTTCGCGTTTCACCACGCGCTCTACGCGCCTTCCGGGCTGCCCGAGACGCTGGCGATGATCGGCCAGTTGAACACCAAGTCCGGGCGCTATATCCGCATGCAGCTGGTCTATACCCGCGAGATCGAGAAGGCGGAACTCGAACACCGCGAGCTGCTGGAACTGGCGCGCAACGGCAAGGTGGAAGACGCCTGCCGGCTGCTGGAACGCCATATCAAGGATGCCGCCGAAGGCATCGCGGCGGTGCTGGAAAAGAATCTGCGCAGCGCCTGATGCGAGGCGCGTTCCCCACGCATTCACTTGCTCTTCTGGTCATGAGGTAGCGCATGTCGGACTCACCGCCTTCGGCTTCGCCCGATGCCGATATCATCGTCGTCGGCGCCGGCCTCGTCGGCGTGACCAGCGCCCTGGCCCTGGCGCGCCAGGGTCACCAGGTACTGGTACTCGACAAGCAGGAACCCGGCCGCGGCGCCTCCTACGGCAACGCGGGGCACATGGCCACGGAACAGGTCTTTCCGATCGCCGATGCCTCGATTCTGACGTCGCTGCCCGGCATGCTGATGGACCCGATGGGTCCGCTGCGACTGGACTGGAAATATCTGCCCCGGGCGCTGCCGTGGCTGGCCCGGCTGGTTCTGAACCTGCGCCCGACGCCTTTCCGCCAAAGCGTTGCCGGTATCCGCGCCCTCAACGAACGCGGCCTGGCGGCGTGGCAACGCCTGCTGGCATCGGTCGACGGCAGCCACCTGCTCAAGGCGGACGGCTCGCTGCTGGTCTACGAGAAGCCGGAGTCGCACGCCAGGCTGGAAGCGCTCGAGTCGCGCATGCGCGAACAGCAGGTGCCGGTCGAGCTTTGGGATAGGGAAGCGATTCAACGCGCGGCGCCACAGCTCTCGGACGCGCTGCTGGGCGGGCTGTTCTTTCCCGCCACGGGCCATGTGCTGGATCCGTGGCGAGTGGTCACGACGCTGGTGGAAGCCGCGCGGCGCCAGGGCGTCCGTTTCGAGCAGGAAACCGTGCAGTCGACTCGGTTGACCGCGAAAGGCGTCGCCGTGACGACCCATGCCGGCGAACGCGAGGCCGGCCAGGTGCTCATCGCCTGTGGCGCCCACTCGGCGGCTTTGACCGCCCAGCTCACCGGCAAGCGCGTACCGCTGGATACCGAGCGCGGCTACCACCTGATGCTGCCCCGCGAGCACGAGCGCCTGCCCTTCGCGGTCACCTCATTGGAGCGCCGCTTCATCATGACGCCGATGGAGATCGGGCTGAGACTGGCCGGCACCGTGGAGTTCGCGGGGCTGGAGGCACCGCCCAACATGGGCCGGGCGTGGCAGTTGCACCGCCTGAGCCGGGGCCTGTTCAAGACCGATCTCGACGCCGAAAACGCCACGCCGTGGATGGGCTTCCGCCCGTCGCTGCCGGACTCGCTGCCGATCATCGACCGTGTGTGCGACGGCCGCGTGCTACTGGCCTTCGGACATCACCATCTGGGCCTGACCCAGGCGGCGATCACCGCCGAGCTGATCGCCGATCTGGCGGGAACGACCGACGGCAACCCGTCGATCGAGCCACATGACCTGCCATCGCTGGAACCCTATCGGCTCGCCCGCTTCGGCTAACGCCCGGAGAGCGACAGCTTCATGTGCCGGTTGACGTCCTTGTAGAGCAGATAGCGGAACGGCGTCGAACCGGCGGCATAGCAGGACTGCGGGCAGAAGGCACGCAGCCACATGTAGTCGCCGGCCTCCACCTCTACCCAGTCCTGGTTGAGATGATAGACCGCACGGCCCTCGAGCACGTAGAGGCCGTGCTCCATCACGTGGGTCTCGTCGAACGGGATCACGCCGCCCGGCTGGAAGGTGACGATGGTCACGTGCATGTCGTGGCGCAGGTCTGCGGGATCGACGAAGCGCGTGGTCGCCCAGCGCCCGTCGGTATCCGGCATCGGCGTCGGCGCGATCGTCTGCTCGTTGGTCACGAACGCCGGCGGCGCCTCCAGTCCATCGACGAATTCGTACGCCTTGCGAATCCAGTGGAAGCGCACCGGCGCGTCGCTCGCGTTGCTCAGCTGCCAGTCGCAGCCCGGCGGCAGATAGGCGTAGCCGCCCGGCGCCATCGCGTGCGTCTCGCCCGCGATGGTCAGCACCATCTCCCCCTCGACCACGAACAGCACGCCTTCGGCGCCGGCATCCGGCTCCGGACGCTCACTGCCGCCACCGGGCGAGACTTCCATGATGTACTGCGAAAACGTCTCGGCGAAGCCGGAGAGCGGTCGCGACAGCACCCACAGCCGGGTCTTTTCCCAATGCGGCAGGAAACTGGTGACGATGTCGCTCATCACGCCCTTGGGAATCACCGCATAGGCCTCGGTGAAGACCGCCCGGCCATGAATCAGCTGACTCTGAGGCGGCAGACCGCCGTGGGGGGCGTAGTAGGAACGTTGCGGCATGAGTTCTCCTCGACTGATGGCGACCCGGTAAGCGCAGGGGCTCGGTAGCGGGACGAGACTTCCCCTGACCATCGAGTTTGTGAAACTATCGGACGGGCCCGACGAGCCCCGACGATCGGGCACGATAACAGCAATAAATCCGGGGGCGGCGCGCGACGCCGCTGGCACCCGCTCTCCCCGTCGGCACCGCCGACGCGGCCACACCAACGAGAAGACACAGAGCCCATGAGCCAATCACACTCCCGGCGATCCCCTCGCCCCGACAAGAAACGATCGTTTCATATACCCCATATATACGCCATTCTTTTCATCTTCATTGTTCTCGCCGCCGTGGCGACCTACCTGATTCCCGCCGGCGTCTACGAGCGCGTGCCGGGGCCCGCCGGGCGCACCACCATCGATCCCGCTTCGTTCCACTACGTGGCGGCCAACCCGACCGGGCTGACCGATTTTCTGCTCGCCATTCCCCAGGGCCTGATGAGCGCCGGCGAAGTGGTGTTCTTCACCCTGATCATCGGCGGCATGTTCGCGGTGCTGCGGCGTACCGGCATCATCGAACTGGGTGTGGATAACCTGACCCGCCACTTCGCCGGCCGCAGCCTGTGGGTCATTCCGGTGCTGATGACGCTGTTCGCCGTGATCGCCACGCTGATCGGCACCCAGGAGCTGTCGCTGGTCTACGTGCCGGTGATCCTGCCGCTGATGATCGCGCTGCGCTTCGACTCGGTAGTCGCCGCCGCGGTCGCACTGTGCGCCACCACCGCCGGCTTCACCGCCGGGGTGCTCAACCCGATCAACACCGGGCTCGGCCAGCAGCTCTCCAACCTGCCGCTCTACTCGGGCTTCGGCCTGCGCCTGATCGCGCTCGTCGCCATGCTCGCGGTGGCCATCGCGTTCGTGCTGCGCTACGCCCGCCGCGTGCGTGACGACGGCAGCGCCAGCCTGCTCGACGACGACGCCACCGAACGCGACAAGCGGCGCCACTACCAGCATGCGCTGGATGCCGACAAACCCGCCGCCACCGGTCGCCAGAAGGCCGCCACGCTGACCGCGCTCGCCTTCTTCGCCGCGCTGGTGTACGGCGTACTGGCGCAGGGCTGGTTCATGCTCGAGATGGCCGGCCTGTTCATCGTCATGGGCGTGGTCGTGGGCCTGGTCGCCGGCCTGAAGGTCGACACGATCTGCGAGGGCTTCAACGATGGCTTCCGCGACGTGATGGTCGGCGCCATGATCGCCGGTATCGCCCGCGCGGTGGCGGTGGTGCTGGAGGACGGTCAGGTCCTCGACACCATGGTCCACGGCCTGGGCGCAGCGGTCGGCGGCCTGCCGACGCTGTTCTCGGCCCTCGGCATGTACGTTGCACAGCTGGGCTTCAATTTCGTGGTGCCCTCCGGCAGCGGTCAGGCGCTGGTCACCATGCCGATCATGGCGCCGCTCTCGGACCTGCTCGGGGTGACCCGGCAGACCGCGGTACTCGCCTATCAACTGGGCGACGGCATCGGCAATATCCTCTACCCCACCTCCGGCTACTTCATGGCCACCCTGGCCCTGGCCGGCGTGCCGTGGCAGCGCTGGGTGCGCTTCTTCCTGCCGCTGTTCGGGGCCTGGGTCGCGATCGCCATGGCGCTGCTGCTGTTTGCCCAGGCCACCGGCTGGCAGGGCTGACACCGCTCGCGAGCCTCTCCCGAGTCGTCAGGCGATGACTCGGGAGCCAGGCGAGGCGCTTTTCCCAACCACCGTTCAGGGCGCCAGCTCTTCGAGCGATTCGTAGAGCGCGGTGACGTCGTCGATCCGTGCCCGCCCCGTCGCCAGCCGACGATGCAGCAGCGCATTGGCCAGCAGGCAGATCAGGCTCATCGGCGCGGCATAGCTATCGAAGGCCGAAACGCTATCCAGCGGGCACTCGAGTCGCCAGGCCACCCGGTCGTCGTAGCGTGACGCGGTGGCATCGCCGATCAGCAGGCAGCGCTGTCCGCGCGCCGCGAGCGTATCGACCAGCGCGTCGAACACCCGGGGCCGACGGCGGAAGCCGAACAGCACCACGACGGCGGCCGAATCGAGTTCCGCGATCTCTTCGGCCAGCGACTGGTTGGGCGCGGGCCACAGCGCCACCCCGGACCGGGCCTGCAGCAGCTGCTGACGGAAATGCAGTGCCAGTGGATAACTGTTGCGATAGCCCGCCACCGCCAGCCGCGGCGCCGCATCGAGCGCCGAGACCACGGCATCGAATCCCGTCGCCGACACTCTCTCCAGGCAGCGATGCAGGTTTTCCTGCTCTCGGGCCAGGTGCCGGGCAAAGCGCTCGGCTCCCTCGCCGAGGGCGTCGCTGGCCGCCGCCAGCGGCACACCGTAGTGGCGCAGCTCGCGGGCGTGGGCCTTGACCGCCTTGAAGTCGGCGTAGCCCAGTCGCCGGAACAGCCGTGTCACCGTGGCCTTGGAGACCCCGGAAAGGCGGGCCAGATCCGCCGCGCTGTAGACGGCGAGATCCTCGAAGTGGTCGAGTATGAAACTGGCGACGCGCCGCTCCTGCGGTGCCAATTCGTTGAAGCGTTGTTGTAGCTGGCGCCCGATATGGCCCTGCATGCATCCGTTCCCCATCTTGACTGAGGCCACTCTATCACCGATTCCGCCGCCGGCGCCGGGCATCGGCCGCTCACGCGAGTCCGACGCCCCTTCGCTCACACCACGGACGCAATGAACTGTTTCAGCTCCGGCGTCCTGGGCTGGGTGAACAGCGTCTGCGGGTCCCCCGACTCATGGATGCGGCCCTGATGCATGAAGACCACCCGGTGACTGACGTCGCGGGCGAATGTCATCTCGTGGGTGACCAGAATCAGCGTCATCCCCTCCCGGGCCAGATCCTCCAGCACGCGCAGCACCTCGCCGACCAGCTCGGGGTCGAGCGCCGAGGTCACCTCGTCGCACAGCAGCACCTTGGGATTCATCGCCAGCGCCCGGGCAATCGCCACGCGCTGCTGCTGACCGCCGGAGAGCTGGGCCGGATAGGCGTCGACCTTCTCGGACATCCCGACCTTGTCGAGCACCTGCTCGGCGATCCGGCGCGCTTCGGCCTTCGGAGTCTGCTTGACCACCACCGGCGCCAGCATCACGTTCTCGATCACCGTCTTGTGCGGGAACAGATTGAAGCTCTGGAACACCATGCCGACGTTCTGGCTCAGCTCGCCCGGCGACATCGCGCCGCCGTCGAGTCGCTGATCGGCCAGATGAATCGTGCCCCAGTCGTGACGCTCGAGCTGGTTGAGACAGCGCAAAAGCGTGCTCTTGCCCGAGCCGCTGCGGCCGATGATCGACACCACCTCGCCGGCCTCGATCTCCAGATCGATGCCCTTGAGCACCTCCAGCTCACCGAAGGATTTATGCAGGTCTTTAACGGATACCAGCGCCATAGAGCTTTTTCTCCAGGTGACGGGCGTAGCGCGACAGCGGATAGCAGAGGATGAAGTATCCGAGCGCCACCAGCGCGAAGATGGTGAAAGGGGCAAACGCCGCATTGTTGAGCATGGTGCCGGCCTTGGTCAGTTCGACGAAGCCGATCACCGAGGCCAGCGCGGTGCCCTTGATGACCTGGACCGAGAAACCCACGGTCGGCGGCACCGCCAGGCGCAGCGCCTGGGGCAGGATGACGTGGCGCATCGACTGCAGGTAGTTCAGCCCCAGTACGCGGGACGCCTGCCACTGGCCGCTGGGTACGGCTTCGACGCAGCCGCGCCAGATGTCGCAGAGGAAGGCGCTGGTGAACAGCGTCAGCGCCACGCTGGCCGCGGTCCAGGCGGAGACGTCGAAGCCCAGCACCGCGGCGCCGAAGTAGGCCAGGAACAGCTGCATCAGCAGCGGCGTGCCCTGGAACAGATCGACATAGAGCCGGATCAACCAGCGAATCGGCTTCAGCCCGCCCATCCGCAGCAGGGTCAGTACCAGCCCGACGATCGCGCCGCCGGCAAAGGCGATCAGCGACAGCACCACGGTCCAGCGCCCCGCCAGCAGCAGGTTGCGGACGATATCCCACAGCGTGAAATCGGTCATGCCGAACCTCCCTGGCGAAACGCGAACAGACGTCGCCCGACGAATTCGAACGCCAGCCGCAAACCCACCGCCAGCAGCAGATAGATCAGCGTCACCACCAGATAGACTTCGAAGCCGCGGAAGTTGCGGGACTGGATGAAGTTGGCGGCGTAGGTCAGATCGAACACCGAGATCTGGGACACCACCGCCGAGCCCAGCATCACGATGATGCACTGGCTGATCAGCGACGGATAAACGCGTGAAAAGGCCGGCACCAGCACCACGTGTCGAAAACTCTGCAGACGCGACAGCCCCAGCGCGCGGGCGGCTTCATGCTGGCCTGTCAGCGTCGAATCGATTCCGGCGCGCAGGATTTCGGCGGTATAGGTGCCGAGATTCAGAATCATCGCCAGCAGCGCGGCGACGGTCGCGCTGATCGGCACGCCCAGCGCCGGCAGACCGAAATAGAGAAAGAACAGCTGCACGATGAACGGCGTATTGCGCGTCACCTCGACATAGCCGCCCAGCAGGCGGCTGACGATGCGTCTGCTACCGGTCGGCGAACCATCTCGGGCATAGGCGACGAGGATCGCCAGCGTAATCCCGGCAGCGGTGGTGACGACGGTGAGCCATAGCGTCGTCACCAGACCTTCGAGGATCACGTCCGCGTACGGTAGCAGCGTGGAGAAATCCAGCGTCATGACCGGTTACCCGCTCAGGAGGAGAGGTCGTCGGGCAGCGCGGTGTGGAACCACTGCTGCGACATCGATTCCAGCGTGCCATCCTGCTTGGCCTGCTCGATCAGCGCATTGACGCGCGCCTTCAGTGCGCCGTTGTCCTGCGCCAGCCCGATGTAGCAGGGCGAGTTCTTGATCTGGAAGACCATGGTCGGCGCCCGCTCGGTATTGCGCTCGGCGATCTGCGCCGCGACCACGTTACCGGTGGCGATATAGGAGACCTGGCCGGAAAGAAACGCGGAGATCGTGGTGGCGTTGTCCTCGAAGCGCTGGATGGTGGTATCGCTCGGCGCCAGATCGGAAAGCTCCATGTCCTCGACCGAACCACGGGTCACACCGATGGTCTTGCCGGAGAGACCCGAGGCATCGTCGATCGCATCCGCTTCCGGCGTACCGAACACGCCGAGGAAGAACGGCGCGTAGGCGTCGGTGAAGTCGATCACCGCGGCACGCTCGGGATTCTTGCCCAGGCTCGAGATCACCAGATCGACCTTGTCGGTCTGCAGGAACGGGATGCGATTGGCGCTGGTGACGGTCACCAGCTTCAGGTCGACATTCATCTGGTCGGCCAGATACCGTGCCATGTCGATGTCGTAGCCCTGCGGTTGCAGGTCGGTACCCACCGAGCCGAACGGCGGGAAGTCCTGCGGGACCGCGACACGCAGCGTGCCGCGCTGTTCGATGGTTTCCAGGTCGCTGGCCTGTGCCGACACGGCGGCAAGGCCGGCGGCGACGGTGCAGCAGAGTGCCAGCACGAGCTGGCGCGAGAATCGATTCTTGGCGAAAGCGAACATGCCATACCTCCCGAGGAGTGCTTGTACGTTGTTATGGCGGCAGAGAAACGCTTGACGACTTCTCTTCCAGGTGAGAAACGTTTGTTTCACACCACGACGTAGCAAACCTGGCGCCAGATCATATGTCAGCGCCGCCGTTTCAGGGAGTTAGCCAACGCTCGAAGCCCAGGTTCATCGTCTCGACGCCCCGGGCTGAGGGAAGGATGATCGAACCGGAGGCACGAAACCGCTCGCTCGCACCATGAAGGAGCGCGATTGGCGCCGGGTCGATTCTGGATTCGAGCGCGAAGCGATCGGTCCGCTACGAGGCCGGATGCACCGCCGCCCAGTGGCGGGCGATATCCACACGTCGGGTTATCCACACCCGGTCGTGGGCCTCGAGATGATCGAGGAAGCGTTGCAGCGCGCGGAAGCGGCCGGGGCGACCGACCAGGCGGCAGTGCAGGCCGATCGACAGCATCTTGGGCGTCTCCGCGCCCTCCGCGTAGAGCACGTCGAACGCATCGCGCAGATACTGGAAGAACGGCTCGCCATGATCGAAGCCGGTCGGCGAGGCGAAGCGCATGTCGTTGGTATCCAGCGTGTAGGGCACGACAAGATGCTGATGCGTCTGGCCCTGACTGTCCTCGGCCGGCATCCAGAACGGCAGGTCGTCGCCGTAGTAGTCGCTGTCGTAGAGAAAGCCGCCCCGGTCGAGCAGCAGACGCCGGGTGTTGGGGCTGTCGCGGCCGGTGTACCAGCCCAGCGGCAGCTCACCAAAGAGCGACTGGAAGATGGCCAGCGCGCGCTCGAGATGGTCGCGCTCGACCGCTTCCGGCACGTTCTGGTAGTGAATCCAGCGGTAGCCGTGACCGGCGATCTCGTGGCCCAGCGCCTTGAACGCCTGGGCCACCTCGGGGTTGCGCTCCAGCGCCATGGCCACGCCGAACACCGTCAGCGGCAGGCCGCGGCGTTCGAACTCCCGCAGCACCCGCCACACGCCGGCCCGGGAGCCGTACTCGTAGATCGACTCCATGCTCAGATGGCGCGCTGGATACGCCTCCGCCCCGGCGATCTCGGAAAGGAACTGTTCGGAATGGCTATCGCCGTGAAGGACGCTGTTCTCGCCGCCCTCCTCGTAGTTGAGCACGAACTGCACCGCCACGCGGGCCCGGCCCGGCCAGTCGGCCTGGGGCGGGCTGCGGCCGTAGCCGATCAGGTCGCGAGGATAGTCGGGAGAGATCATGCGCGGTGCCCTTTTTGTCGAGATGGCGGTCGTCGGAATGGTCTTCATCGAATCCGTCGCTGCCAACGCCAACGGCATCGATACCGACGTCATCGATATTGTATTCAAACTCGGTTATTTTTGTGGACAAAATAACCGTATCGCGATTCGTCCGAGTCGCCAAGGTGCCATGCCATGCAGATCCACGTCATCAACCCCAATACGACCGCCAGCATGACCGACAAGATCGGTGCCTGCGCCAACCGCGTGGCGGCGGAGCACACGCAGATCCACGTCAGTCAGCCGGACAGCGGGCCGGTATCGATCGAGAGCCACTTCGACGAGGCGGTCAGCGCCGTCGGCGTGCTGGAGGAGATTCGGCGCGGCGAAGCGCTGGGCATGGACGCCTACGTCATCGCCTGCTTCGGCGATCCGGGGCTGCTGGCGGCGCGGGAGCTGACCCGCGCACCGGTCATCGGCATCGCCGAGGCGGGCTTCCACCTGGCCGCGCTGATCAGCACCCGCTTCTCGGTGGTGACCACGCTGGCCCGCACCGCGATCATCGCCGAGCATCTGCTCGACCAGTATGGATTCCGCCACAACTGCCGGCGCGTCCGTGCCACCGACCTGCCGGTGCTGGAGCTGGAGAACCCGGCGGGCAACGCCTACCAGGCGCTGCTGGAAGAGTGCCAGCGAGCCAGGGACGAGGATGGCATCGGCGCCATCGTGCTCGGCTGCGGCGGCATGGCGGACCTCACCGAGCGCCTCGCCCATGACCTGCAGATGCCGGTGGTCGAAGGCGTCAGCGCCGCGGTGAAACTGGCGGAGTCGCTGGTCTCGCTGGGCCTGGGCACCAGCAAGCACGGCGACCTGGCCTTTCCGCGGCCCAAGCCGTTCAGCGGGCGCTTCGCCGACTGGGGCGTGTAGTCGAATCCGCTCGGAGCATCAGCCAAAGATCTGCCGCAGATCCGGCGCTTCATCGGTGCTTTCCTCGATCGACAGCGACGCCTCGATCGCCTTCAAGTGGCGCTGCATGAAGGCAACCGCGCGCTCCTCCCTGCCGTCTTCCAGCAGCGTCACCAGCTCGTCGTGGTCGTGGGATTCGCAGCCCAGATGCCCGGAGGCGCCGTAGACGGCGAGGATCAGCGACGAGCGCGAGCAGAGCCGTTCGACGAATTCCGCCAGCGGCGTATTGCCGGAGAGCTCGGCCAGGCGCTGGTGGAACTGGGCGGAGAGCTGGATCGCCCGACTCTGCTCGCCGGCGCGCAGGGCCTGGCGCTCGCTCGTCGCCAGCTCGCGCAGGACCCTGGCATCCGCCGGTTTCAGCCGCCGCGCGACCCACGGCATCAACTGGCACTCGACCAGTTGGCGCGCGGCAAAGACATCCCGCGCTTCCTCGATGGTCGGCCGGCTGACGCTGGCGCCACGCCGTGGAGTCAGCGTGACCAGGTATTCGAGCGCCAGGCGCTGCAGAATCTTGCGGATGCCGGTACGGCTGACGCCGAACACCTCCGCCAGCGCATCCTCGCGCAGCCGTGCCCCCGGCTTGAGCCGGTGCTCGACGATCGCCTCGCGAATCTGCTGATAGATCGTTGCATGGCGCTCGGCGCCATCCCCCGCCTTGCCCGCCCCGCGGTTGCGTTTCGCCTCGGCAGACCCGCTCGCTGCGTTCGCGCTTTTTGCCATTGTCGTTCGCCCCACCCAGCGCCGGTCGCATCGATGATCCACTCCGTCGTCGATTGTATACGGCCCGCCGTCAGATGACAGCCGCCCGGGCGCAGGTGCTCAGGCCGCGACCAGCCGTCTGGCGCTGGCGTTGTGCCTCGTCACCATGGCATCGAGATCTTGGCCCAGCAGCTGGCCGCTTTCGACACGGCGTACACCGTTGACGATCGACAACTCGACCTGGGGCGGCTGGCAGAACACCAGCGATGCCAGCGGGTCGTGCAGCGCGCCACCGGCCAGGGCCAGCGAGTCCAGCCGGAAGCCGATGATATCGGCGGCCTTGCCCACCGCGAGCTGGCCGATATCGTCCCGGCCCAGCACCGCAGCGCCGCCACGGGTGGCGAACCACAGCATCCGGCGCGCGGTGAATTCGCCCATGTCGCCCTGGAGCCGGCCCAGCAGCATCGCCTGGCGCGCCTCCGCCAGCAGGTGCGAGCCGTCGTTGGAGGCGCTGCCATCGACGCCGAGGCCGACTCGCATGCCGGCCCGGTGCATCGCCATCACCGGCGCGATGCCGGAACCGAGACGCATGTTGGAGCTGGGACAGTGCGACGCGCCGCAGCAGTGGCCGCCGAGGCGCGCGATCTCGTCGGCATGCGGGTGCACCATGTGGGCGAACCAGACATCGCTGCCGACCCAGCCGACCTGCTCGGCGTACTCCACCGGCGTGCAGCCGAAGCGCTCGCGACAGTAGGCTTCCTCGTCGCGGGTTTCGGCCAGGTGGGTATGCAGATGCACCCCGTAGTGACGGGCCAGCTCGGCGCTTGCGACCATCAATTCGCGGGAAACCGAGAACGGCGAGCAGGGCGCCACCACGATACGGGTCATCGCCCGCTCGGCGGCGTCGTGATAGCGCTCGATGGCGCGCTGGGTATCGTCGAGGATTGCCTGTTCGGTTTCGACCACGCTGTCCGGCGGCAGCCCACCCTGGGACTCGCCCACCGACATCGAGCCCCGCGAGGCATGGAAGCGCAGGCCGAGCTCGGAGACCGCCGCGATCTGGTCGTCGATACGTGCGCCGTTGGGCCACAGGTAGGTGTGATCCGCCGCCGTGGTGCAGCCAGAGAGCAGCAGCTCCGCCGCAGCGATCTGGCTGCTGGCGTGGAGCGATTCCGGGTCGAGTCGCGCCCAGATCGGATAGTGGGTCACCAGCCAGTCGAACAGCTCGGCGTTCTGCCCCGCCGGCAGGTTGCGCGTCAGGGTCTGGTAGAAGTGATGGTGCGTGTTGACCAGCCCCGGCAGCAGCACCTGGCCGCTGGCATCGATGACCCTGTCGGCCGGCGCCTCGAGCTCGGCCGCGACCTCCTGCGCCGAGCCGATGGCGACGATGCGGTCGTCGCTGACGAGAATGCTGGCATCGCGCAGCTCGCGGGCGGCGTCGTCGAAGGTCGCCACCAGTTCGGCATTGCGGATCAGGGTCGTGGTCATCAGCTACCCCGGTACGTCGAATAGCTGTAAGGGGAAAGAAGCAGGGGAACGTGATAGTGCTCGCACGGCGCGTCGACGGTGAACTGCAGCGGAATGCGGTCGAGGAAGTGCCCCTTCGATGCCTCGCCCGCCCGTAAGCCGGATGTGAGGCCGGCCCGTAAATAGTCGCCGGCATGGAACAACAACTCGTAGACGCCGGCGGTAAAGTCGTCGCCCTCGAGCAGCGGTGCATCGCAGCGTCCGTCGGCATTGGTCTTCACATCGGCCAGGCGCAGGCGAGTACCGCCCTCCAGCCGATAGAGTTCGATGCGCAGGTCGCCGGCAGGGCGACCGCGCGCCGTGTCCAGCACGTGGGTGGTCAGGTAGCCTTTGGCTGTATCGCTCATGGTGGCCTCGGTCGGATGCGGGATCGCCCGAAATCGGTGGATTGCCGGGCGTACGAAGCGTTAGCCTCATTCAAGTTGGTTTGTATACAAAGGTCAATCGGAGGCCTCATGACAACGGTACTTCTCACGCCCAGGCCCAGCCAACTGGCGCGCGACGCATTCATCGATCGCTATGGCGATATCTACGAGCACTCGCCATGGATCGCGGCGCAGGCCTGGGAGCAGGGTCTCGACGCAGCGCAGGACACGCCCGCCGGACTGGCCGAACGGCTGCGTGAGCAGGTCGACGCGGCCTCGGCCGAGGCCCAGCTGGCGCTGATCCGGGCCCATCCCGACCTGGCCGGCAAGGCAGCGATCGGCGGCGAGCTGACCGACGACTCCCGCTCGGAACAGGCCGGCGCCGGACTGGACCAGTGCACCCCGGAGGAGTTCGCGCGTTTCGAGCGGCTCAACCAGGCCTATCGCGATCGGTTCGACTTCCCGTTCGTCATCGCCGTGCGCGGGCTCGACCGCCACGCGATTCTGGCAGCTTTCGAGACTCGCCTGGGCCATACCCGGGAACAGGAGCGCCGTACCGCCATCGAACAGATCCACCGGATTGCGCGACTGCGGCTGGAACAGCGCGCGACCGAAAGTCGTAGCCGATAGCGCGCAGACACCACGGGATCGAGCGGTTATCCTGAGCGCCTGATATGGGCGGACACGAGAGTGGCGACGGGTGACGGACGAAGAGCGGCATCGGGCGACTGAACAGCAGCGGCATCGGGCGACTGAACAGCAGCGGCAGCGGGCGACCGAACAGCAGCACAATCGGGCAGCGGAATCCAAACGCAGAGCCGTCGGCCGGCCCGCGGGCGGCGCCAAGAGCAGCGGCGGGCACAGTCAGTCGCTGGTGCGGGGCCTGAACATCCTCGAGATGCTGGCGGCGACTCCGGACGGGCTGGCCCTGTCCGACGTCGCCGAGGACGTCGGCCTGGCCCCCTCGACCACCCACCGCCTGCTGCAGGCCCTGTTCCAGCAGGGCTTCATCACCCAGGACGTCGAGAGCGGACTGTGGAAGATCGACGTCAAGACCTTCCGCATCGGCAACAGTTTTCTCGAAGCGAGGGATTTCGTCGCCACCGCGCGCCCCTTCCTGCGTCGGCTCACCGCCACCAGTGGCGAAACCGCCAATCTCGGCATCCGCGACGACGGCATGGTGGTCTACCTGGCCCAGAGCGAATCGAAGCAGATGATGCGCATGATCACCCGGCTCGGCTCGCGGGCGCCGCTGCACGCTTCCGGTGTCGGCAAGGCGCTGCTGGCGTGGATGCCGCCCCAGGAGTTCGAGCAGATCGTCGCCGGCCGCGTGCTGGAGGGCGAAACGCCCAATACGCTGACCGACGTCGATACGCTACGCGACCAGCTGGTCGAGATCCGCCGACAGGGCTACGCCGTCGATCGCGAAGAACATGCCATCGGCCTCAACTGCGTCGCGGCCACCCTGCATGACGAGAGCGGCCTGCCGCTGGCGGCGATATCGGTCTCCGGCCCGGTGGCCCGGATCGACGATTCCCGCCTGCCCGAACTCGCCGCCCTGGTCGCGGAGACCGCCCGCGAGATCACCGCCAAGATCGGCGGCAAGACCCCCACCGAACCGCCAGCGTAGGCGTTGGGCCCGAAACGCCCCCAGCGCAGGCATGTTTCGTTTGGAAACGCTGAATAAATTGTCGAGCAGGATGAAGCGCAAGGCGCACGGAGCGCAGCAACCGGAGCATATTGGGGTATAGGTGAGGATTCGACCGGGCTGGCGCTCCAGCACCGCGCAACGATGCCGATTCGCCTGCGCAGACATTTATGCAGTGTTTCCTCAGGTATTCAGGATCACCCCGCCATTCAGATGGATAGTCTGTCCGGTCATGTAGGAAGACTCCTTGCTGGCCAGATAGACGTAGGCCGGCCCCATCTCGCTGGGCTGCCCGGCACGCTTCATCGGCACCTGCCCACCGAAGCCCTCGACCTTGTCGTCGTCGAAGCTGGCCGGAATCAGCGGCGTCCACACCGGCCCCGGCGCCACCGCGTTGACGCGGATTTGGCGATCCACCAACGATTGCGCCAGCGAACGCACGAAACCCTGGATCGCGCCCTTGGTCGCTGAGTAATCGATCAGGGTGTCGTTGCCCTTGAAGGCGTTGACGGACGACGTGGCAATGATGGTATCGCCGGCGCTCAGATGCGGCACCGCCTCGCGCACCAGGTAGAAGTGGCTGAAGATATTGGTGGCGAAGGTGCGCTGCAGCTGCTCGTCGGTGATCTCGGTCACGTCGTCCCAGTCGTGCTGCTCGGCGGCATTGTTGACCAGGATATTGAGGCCGCCCAGCTCCCGCCGCGTGCGCTCGACCACGTCGCGACAGAATGCGGAGTCGGCGACGTCGCCCTTGAGCAACAGGCAGCGCCGGCCCTCGGCTTCGATCAGCGCCTGGGTGTCTTCGGCGTCGCGATCCTCGTCGAGGTAGACCACGGCGCAATCGGCGCCCTCGCGGGCGTAGTGGACGGCGACGGCGCGACCGATGCCGCTGTCACCGCCGGTGATGAGCGCCACCTTGCCCTCGAGCTTGTCGGTACCGCGATAGTCGTCGCGAATGAACTCCGGCTCGGGGCGCATGTCGTGCTCGTCACCCGGCTGATGGGTCTGATGCTGTGGTGGAAAATGCGATTCTGACATTCCGGCTCCCTCCTGAACGAATCGAATGAATCTGTCCGGCCGTCGCGGCATCCTCCCATGAATCACCGCGACGCCTCCCCAGCATAGAGAGCCTGGCGGGATTCTTCCAAACCTCGGTATCAATCATTAACTCAGGTTAAAAACGGCTCCCGCCGCCATCGCCACCCATCCGCCTTGTCGCCCCTTGCGGCGGACCCGCGGCATCGCGCCTTTCCGGGCGTGAAGCGAGCCGCCAGCGGCGCTACACTATCGCCGCCGCATGCGCTGTCACACTTGCCCGCCAAAGAGGTTTCCCGATGCCTTCGCACCTGCTCTCCGTCGATTCGCTCTCCCGCGATGCCGTCGACCACCTGATCCGCATCGCCGAGTGCATGGAGCCGATCGCCCAGCGCCGCAAGGTGACCCGCGTGCTCGAAGGTGCGGTGCTCGGCAACCTGTTCTTCGAGGCCAGCACCCGAACCCGGATCAGCTTCAACGCCGCCTTCTGCCGCCTCGGCGGCAGTGTCTGCGACACCACCGGCTTCACCTTCTCGTCGATGGCGAAGGGCGAATCGCTCTACGACACCAGCCGGGTGATGGGCGGCTACGTCGACGCCATCGTCATGCGCCACCCGGAGCAGGGCTCGGTGGCGGAGTTCGCCGAGGCGACCCAGGTGCCGGTGATCAACGGCGGAGACGGCCCCGGCGAGCACCCGAGCCAGGCGCTGCTGGACGTCTACACCATCACCAAGGAGTTCGCGCGACTGAGCAAGCCGTTGGCGGGCGCGCATCTTCTGCTGACCGGGGATCTCAAGTACGGCCGCACGGTGCACTCGCTGATCAAGCTGCTGTCGCTCTACGATCCGCTGCGCATTACCCTGGTGTCGCCGCCGGGGCTGGAGATGCCCCAGCATCTGGTCGATCTGGTGGCCTCTCGCGGCCACCGCATCGAGACACGGCCCAACCTGGCCGAGTCGTTCAACGACGTCGACGTGATCTACGCCACCCGCATCCAGCGCGAGCGCTTCACCGCGGAGATGTCGGAGAGCTTCGCCGAGCTGACCTCGGATTTCGTCGTCGATCGCGGCTTCCTCGACCGCTGCTGCTCGCCGACCACCCTTGTCATGCATCCGCTGCCCCGGGACAGCCGCCCCGGCGCCAACGACCTCAGCACCGACCTCAACGGCGACCCGCGCCTGGCGATCTTCCGCCAGACCGACAACGGCATTCCGATGCGCATGGCGATCTTTGCCCACCTGTTGCAGGTGGAGGATCAGGTAGAGAAGGATCTGCGCGACGTGGGCTGGTTCGTGCCGAACACCTACGGCATCGGCGAGGAGAGTCTGAAAGCGGGCTCTTGAATCATCATCAACCTCCCGGAACTCGATCATCCATCGGTTTGACGGCGTTGCGACACGATCTCGCTCCTGCCGATCACGCCACGGCAGCCGATGCCCTTCGTCGGCTGCCTGACCCAAGGCCAGCTGTCGATTATTCCACTACTCCACTGATATTTTTTGACTCCCCCCTCGCTGTCGGAGAGGATCGGCCGGCTCCAATGTCAGTTGCAAGATCGTGAAAAAATGGGCATTAAAAGGCGAAAAACCGTGTTTCAACCTTGTTTCCGGGCGTAATGGAGCCCAGCAAGAGGAGGCTGCGCGTCCTGCCGAGACCCGTGTCTTCCGGCCAAGAATAGTGTTATTAAATAGTTGACATCCACCACGGAACTGGTGACACACTGAGCGGGTCGCGTCACTCTTCGACATGACAGAATCAACAACTACAAGCGCAGCGCGCAACCCAAGACGGACACCCTATGACAGTTTATTCGTCGTCGGCGACAACCTCCTCCTGGTATCGGGACTCCATCGCCGTCGAGCTGGAGCCAGCGCTCCCGCTGGAGGGCGATCATCGCGCCGACGTCTGCGTGATCGGCGCAGGCGTCACCGGCTGTTCCACCGCGCTGCACCTGGCCCAGCGGGGATATCGGGTCATCCTGCTCGAAGCACTGGACGTGGGCCATGGGGCCTCCGGACGTAGCGGTGGGCAGATACTGCCAGGCCTGGGCACCGATATAGGCACCGTCGAGAAGGCCCTGGGTCTGTCGGCCGCCCGCGATATCTGGGAAATGAGCCGTGAAGCCGTAAGACTGACTGCCCACCTCGTCGAGCATCACCAGATCCCCTGCGACCTGTCCTGGGGCTACCTTCACGCGGCGGTCAAACCTCGCCATGTCGTCGAGCTCAGGGAGTCGCAGGAGCGAATGGCCCGCGACTTCGACTATCACGGGCTCGAGTGGCGGGAAGGCGACGCACTGCGCGAACACGTCGTCACCGATGCCTACCCGGCGGCGCTCTGGGAGCGCGAAGCGGGCCACCTGCATCCGCTCAACTACACGCTCGGTCTGGCCCGGGCCGCTCAACGGGCCGGAGCGACCCTTCATCAGTTCAGCCCCGCGGTCGATATCCAGCACGGCCAGCAGGCCAACGTCGTCACCGAACGCGGCCGCGTCACTGCCGATCACGTCGTGATCGCCACCAACGCCTACGGGGACAGGCTGGTGCCCGAAATGAGCGGGCGCATCATGAAAGCGGCCAACTACATGATCGCCACCGCGCCCATGACCGAGCAGCAGGCCGCTCAGGTGCTCCCGAGAAACGACGCCTTGTCGGATGCCAACTTCGTACTCGACTACTATCGCCTGTCGAGAGACCGGCGCCTGATCTACGGCGGGGAGGTGAGTTACGACGGCCGCCCGCCGCAAGGTCTGGAGGCGCGCACCGACGCCAAGATACGGCGCCTGTTCCCGGTGTTGAAGGAGATCGATATCGAATATCGCTGGGGGGGAGACGTGGCCATCACGATGAATCGCGCGCCGGACTTCGGCCGGCTGGCGCCCAATGTCTTTTATGCCCAGGGCTACTCCGGCCACGGGATGGCGTTGGCGGGGCTGGCCGGCAAGCTGCTGGCCGAGACCATTGCCGGGCAAAGCGAGCGCTTCGACCTCTTTTCCGCCATGCCCCACCGGACATTTCCCGGGGGGCGGTGGCTACGGACTCCCCTGCTGGTACTGGCGACCCATTTCTACAAGCTTCGCGACCGGCTGTGACGAGCGTCGAGAATGACGAGGACTGCCCAATGACCGATTTGACGAACACCGTGAACACCGCCGATCGAGCGGAAGTGGCAGATACGGCGTCGAGAGACAGGCGCGGCGCGTCCTCGATCAGGATGCAGGGGTTACGCAAGCAATTCGGACGCGACGCCATCGCGCTGGCGGGCGTCGACCTGGACATCAAGGCCGGCGAATTCTTCACCCTGCTGGGGCCGTCCGGGTGTGGCAAGACGACGCTGCTGCGCATCCTTGCCGGACTGGAAGAGGCCGACGACGGCCAGCTGACGATCGGCGGCAAGGACGTCATCGACATGCCGCCCCATCGGCGCAGCGTCAACACGGTATTCCAGTCCTACGCGCTATTCCCGCACCTCTCCGTGCGCGACAACCTGGCGTTCGGCCTGCGCATGCGTGGCGAACCGGCCGCCGAGCGCAACCGCAAGGTGGCGGAGGTGGCCGAATTCATCAAGCTCGGCCCGCTGGTCGAGCGCCGCGTCGACCAGCTATCGGGAGGCCAGAAGCAGCGCATCGCCCTGGCCCGGGCGCTGGTCTGCGAGCCCGACGTGCTGCTGCTGGACGAACCGCTGTCGGCCCTGGATGCCGGCCTGCGCGGCCAGCTGCAGGTCGAGCTGCAACGCCTGCAGAAGCGCCTGGGCATGACCTTCGTGTTCGTCACCCACGACCAGGACGAGGCCATGGTGATGTCGGATCGCATCGCGGTGCTCGACAGCGGCATCATCCAGCAGGTGGGCACCCCCCGCGAGGTCTACGAGCATCCGGCCAACGCCTTCGTCGCCCGCTTCATGGGGCACGACAACCTGTTCGCCATCACCGCCAGCGAGGACGACTGGGTGGATACCGGGCTGGGACGCCTGCAGTTGGACCCCGCCGAGCAGCGCAACGCCCCCGACGGCTGGCTGCTGATCCGCCCCGAGACGCTGGAGCTGGGCGGCGACATTCCCGCGGACTACAACCGGCTCGAGGGCACGGTCGAAGAGCGACTCTATCGCGGCAGCCGCATCGAATACCGCCTGACCGTCAATGACCATCCCCTGACGGCAGTGGCCGGCAACCTGGGCCAGCGCATACACGACGTCGGCGACCGGGTGACGATCGGTCTCTGCCCGGAAGACCTGGTCCGCGTCGCGGCCTGAGGAGAAGCGACATGCTGCAGACATCCCAGACGGCCTCGCGACGCCATGCGGTGGTCAGCGAAACCCGCCACCTGCTGTTTACGGTGACCCCGGGCGCAGCCTGGATCATCGTGTTCCTGGTACTGCCGAGCATCTATCTGATGGCCGTGGCGTTCATGACCAACGGCCCCTACGGACTGCCGCAGTTGCCGCTGTCGCTGAATTCGTTCGAGCAGCTGGCGGGCGTCGGCTTTCTGGGCTGGAGCCCGGGCAATCTCTACACCCTGCTGCGCTCGCTGTGGCAGACCGTCGTCGCCACCGGACTGGTGGTGCTGGTCGCCTACCCCATCGCCTATTACATCACCACCTGCCGGGCGCGGTGGCGACCGATCATGTTGCTGCTGGTGGTAGTGCCGTCCTGGACCAATCAGGTGATTCGCACCTTCGGCTGGATGAATCTGCTGGCGCCGGGTACGCCGCTCTCCAACCTCGCCGAGATGATGGGCCTGATCTCGCCCAACATGGGGCTCTATCCCTCCAACTTCGCGGTGACACTGGGTCTCGTCTACAACTTCCTGCCGTTCATGGTGCTGCCGCTCTACGCTGCCTTCGAGAAGCTCGACACTGCCCAGGTCGAAGCGGCGCAGGATCTCTACGCCAAGCCGGTCCGGGCGTTCTGGCACGCCGTCTTCCCGCAGACACTGCCGGGCCTGCTCGCGGGCGTGGTGCTGGTGGCGATCCCCGCGTTCGGCATGTACGTGATTCCGGAGCTTCTCGGAGGCGGCAAGGCGATGATGCTCGGCAACCTGGTGGCGACCCAGTTCTCCGGCGGTTCGAACTGGCCGCTGGGCGCCGCCGGCGCGATCCTGATGCTGATCGCGACCTTCATCGGCCTGTTCGCGATGCGCCGCATCGGCAAGCGTCTCGGCGGCGGCGAGGAGGTGGTGATATGAGAAAGCGCACGCTCAAGCGCGGTCTGACGGCGTTCTGGTGGCTGACACTGATCTTCCTCTACCTGCCGCTGGCGGTGGTGGTACTGTTTTCGTTCAATGCCGCCAACAGCGCCGCCCGGCTGACCGGGTTCTCGCTGCGCTGGTATCACCAGTTGCTGGGCAACGAGCAGATCATCACGGCGTTTGGCAACACGCTGATCCTGGCAGTCTGCTCTTCCGTCATCGCACTCGCCGTCGGCTGCCTGATCGGCTATGGCATGTACCGGCATCGCCATCGCAAGCTCGGTTGGCTGATCGTGCTGATCTACCTGCCCATCGTGCTGCCGGACATCGTCTTCGGCATCTCCGAGATGGCGTTCTTCGTCCAGTTCCACCGCCTGACCGGACTGCTGCAGCCGGGGCTCGGGACCATGGTCATCGCCCACGTGACCTTCCAGATCCCGTTCGTCGCGCTGATCGTCTACTCGCGCTTCGTCGGGCTCGACCCAAGCCTGTTCGAAGCGGCCAAGGATCTCTATGCCACGCCGTTGAAGCGGGTCATTCACTTCATGCTGCCGACCATCAAGCCGGCGCTGATCTCGGCGTTCTTCCTGTCGTTCACGCTGTCGGTGGACGATTTCGTGATCAGCTTCTTCACCGCCGGGCCGGAGAGCGCCACGCTGCCGATCTACATCTGGAGCGCGATCAAGAAAGGCGTCACGCCGGAGATCAATGCCATTGCCACATTGATGATCGGCGCGGTGGCCCTGGCCGCCATGATCAGTCTCGTATTCAATCGCCAACGCAAGGTCTGAGCGCCAGCCCCGCGTCGGGGGAGCGCTCGAAAAGCTGTCAAAAAAGCGAGGAAACGCTGGATAAATCGCCGAACGAGATGAAGGGCAAGGCGCACGGCACGCAGAGACCGAGACATAACATGGGGTTAGGCGAGTTTCGATCGGACTGGCGCCCCAGTACCGCGCAACGCAGCCATTCGCTCGTGTAGGCAGTTATGCAGTGGCTCCCTAACGAACAACAAGGAGAAGAACCAATGTCAAAGCCCGTCACCAGTGCCATCACCGCCGCCTTCTGCAGCCTGCTGCTGGCCAGCCAGGCCCAGGCCGCGGACGACAAGCTCTACCTGTTCAACTGGACCGAGTACATGGACCCGGAGATCATCACGGCGTTCGAGCAGAAGTACGACGTCGAGGTGGTGCAGAACTACTACAACTCGCTGCCGGAGATGTTCGCCAAGCTCAATGCCGGCGGGGCCTCCCAGTACGACATCATCGTGCCCTCGAACTACTACGTCCCGCGCCTGATCCAGACTGGCCTGGTACAGAAGCTCGATCGCTCGAAGCTGCCCAATTTCGCCAACGTGAAGGCGCAGTTCCAGGACCCGAGTTTCGATCCGGGCTCCGCCTATTCGGCGCCGTATCAGTGGGGTACGACCGGGATCGTCTACAACACCGATACCTTCCCGGACGCGCCCCGCAGCTGGTCGCTGATGTTCGATCCCGAGATCAACGCCGACTACCCCTTCGCGATCATGGGCGACGGCCAGGTCGCCATGGGGGCTGCCTGCGCGTCGCTGGGCAAAGCCTACGACTGCGACGACCTCGACAGCTGGCGCGACGCCGCCAAGCTGATGATCGAGACCAAGCATCGCGACAACTTTTCCGGCTTCTCCGACGGCACCCCGGCGCTGCAGCAGCTCGCGCGCGGCGTGACCCATGTCGGCATGTCCTATAACGGCGACTACCTGCTGTACAAGAGCGAGGATCCGGAGACCTTCGCGCACCTCGACTTCATGATCCCCAAGGAAGGCGCCGAGATGTGGGTCGACTCGATGATGATTCCGTCCCAGGCACCCCATCCGGATCTGGCCCACAAGTTCATCGACTTCATTCTCGACGCCAAGATCGGCGCCCAGCTCTCCAACTACAACTACTACGCCAGCCCCAACGCCGCCGCCGAACCCTATCTGGAAGAGGCTCTGAGGCAACCGCCGGCCCAGCCCACCGACGAGGAGATGAAAGTGCTGCGTTTCACCCCGAGCCTCGAGGGCGAGAAGCTGCAGCCCTTTCAGCAACTGTGGTCGGAAGTGCAGGCCCGGTAGAGGCGCCGCTTCCCAATCTCACTGCCCGGCACGGCCGCTGGCCACGTCCGGGCAACCCATCACCACACGGAACGCTCACATGGGTCACCGTCAGGAAACACCAGCGCTCAAAGACTGGTTCCATCAGCACGGCATCACCGAGGTCGAATGCCTGGTTACCGATCTCACCGGCATCCTCAAGGGCAAGATCATGCCCGCCAGCAAGTACCTCGATGGCGGGCTGCCACGATTGCCGGACTCGATCTTCATCCAGACCGTCACCGGCGGTTATCCCGACGACGAGGACATCCGCTTCTGGAACCCCGCCGAGCGGGACATGGAGCTGGTGCCCGACCCCAACGCCGCCTTCCTGGTGCCCTGGGCCGAAGACCCCACCGCGCAGATCATTCACGACTGCTACTACCTCACCGGCGAGCCGGTCGATCTTTCGCCCCGCCACGTACTCAAGCGCGTTCTGGAACTCTACGAACAGCGCGGCTGGCGCCCGGTGGTCGCCCCCGAGGTCGAGTTCTACCTGGTCAAGACCAATACCGACTCCGACTACCCGCTGGAGCCGCCGATCGGTCGTACCGGACGCCAGGAGAGCAGCCGTCAGTCGTTCTCCATCGATGCGGTCAACGAGTTCGATCCGCTGTTCGAAGAGATGTACGACTACTGCGAGGCGATGCATCTCGACCTGGACACGCTGATCCATGAAGAGGGCGCCGGCCAGATGGAGGTCAACTTCCAGCACGGCAATCCGCTGGCGCTGGCCGATCAGGTGGTCATGTTCAAGCGTGTGCTGCGGGAAACCGCGCTGCGCCACGGCATGTACGCCACGTTCATGGCCAAGCCGATGGCCAACGAGCCGGGCAGCTCGATGCACATTCACCAGAGCCTGGTCGACGCCCAGGGCAACAACCTGTTCGCCGGTGAAGAGGGCCACACCAGCACCCTGTTCCACCATTTCATCGGTGGTCTTCAACGGTACCTGCCCGCAGCGATGCCGCTGCTGGCCCCCAACGTCAACTCCTACCGCCGGCTGATGCGCCACGAGGCAAGCGGTTCCGCGCCGGTCAACGTCGACTGGGGAATGGACAACCGCACCGTGGGTCTGCGCGTGCCGGTCTCCTCGCCCGCCGCCACCCGGGTCGAGAACCGCCTCGGCGGCGCCGACGCCAACCCCTACCTGGTACTGGCGGCCTCGCTGGCCTGCGGCTATCTCGGCATGGTCGGCCAGTTGGAACCGCGCCCGCCGATGGTCGGCTCGGCCTGGTCCAGTGGCAGCAAGCTGCCGGACGACATCAGCCCGGCCCTGGACCGGCTGCGGGAATGTCCCGAACTGGCCGACATCCTCGGGGAACGTTTCACCAACAGCTATCTCGCGGTCAAACGCGCCGAACACCGCGCCTACTTCCGCGTGATCAGTTCGTGGGAGCGCGAGCACCTGCTGCTGCGCGTATGAACACTGCCAAGCGAGAAGTGCGGTGGGAGAACCTAAGTCTCCAGGACACCAGGGGAATATCATGAAATACGCGAACTGGGTGATCGCGATCGCAGCCGGCATGATAGGCAGCGGCGCCATGGCCGACGATCAGGAAAAACAGTTGAACCTGTTCAACTGGACCGACTACATGGATCCCGGGATCATCGCCGCCTTCGAGGCCGAAACCGGCATCGACGTGGTTCAGAACTACTACAACTCCAACGCCGAGATGCTGGCCAAGCTGAACGCCGGCGGCGACGCCCAGTACGATATCATCATCCCCTCGGACTACTTCGTGCCGCGTCTCATCGGGGCGAAGCTGATCCAGCCACTCGTCCCGGAAGGTCAATCGCAGCAAGGCCAAGCGCTGCAGGGCATCGACAATATCATGTCGGATTTCCGCCACCCGGCCTACGACCCGGAGGACATCTACACCGTGCCGTATCAGTGGGGTGTGACCGGCATCGTCTACAACACCGACACCTTCCCCGACCCGGACCCTAGCTGGGGACTGCTGTACGATCCCGCCGTCAACGCCGACTACCCCTTTGCGCTGCTCAAGGGCGATGCCCAGTTCACCTTCTCGACCATCTGTGCCTATCTCGGCGAAGGGTTCGATTGCGTCGGCCAGGCCCCTTGGGTCGAGGCCGCCAAGCTGGTGGTCGCCACCCGCGAGCGAGACAATTTCGTCGGCTTCGTCGACGCCACCGCGACCATCGAACAGATCGCCAGCGGCGTGATCCACGCCGGCATTGCCTACAACGGCGACCTGGCCGGCAAGCAGAGCGAAGACCCGGAGCTCTACGGCAATATCGGCTTTTTCGTGCCCAGGGAAGGCTCGCAGCGCTGGGTGGACGTGATGGCCATCCCGGCCCGGGCACCGCATCCGGACAACGCACGCCGCTTCATCGAATATCTGCTGCGCCCCGACGTCGCGGCCCAGCTTTCCAATTACAACCTGTACACCTCGCCCAACGCTGCGGCACAACCGATGCTGTCCGCCGAACTTCGCGAGCCACCGGTGATGCCCGATGCCGACACCCGCTCCCGGCTGTCGCTGACGCCCTCCGTCGACGGCGAGCAGTTGCAACTGCTGCAGCAGTTGTGGTCGGAAGCCCGATCTCGCTAGCGGCGCGAGTACCGGAACGGGTCACCGAACGGCGGTTGGCGGCGGAAGCCGTCAACCGCCGTTTTTCTCGATAGGTGGCAAATATACCACGCCGTCTGCATTGGATTTAGGCCCTTTGGCTCCGTAGAATAGGCATCAAGTGTTGAATAAAATAACCACTACGGAGTCTGTCATGCCCACGCACCAAGGGGTCAAGCACACCGGAGCCACCCTGTCTCATGCTGCGTCCTGGTATGCCGCATCGGCCAATTCCAGCCCCGCACGCCAGCCATTGCGCGGCGAGATCCATTGTGACGTATGCGTCGTCGGCGCCGGCTTCACCGGTATCTCCGCCGCACTGCATCTGGCCGAAAAAGGGCTCGACGTCGTCGTACTGGAAGCGGCTCGCGTCGGTTATGGCGCCTCCGGACGCAATGGCGGACAGATCGTCAACAGCTACAGCCGCGACATGGACGTGATCGAGGACAAGTACGGCGCCGAGACGGCTCGCGCACTGGGCGACATGGCGTTCGAAGGCAACCGCATCATTCGTGAACGCATCGCGAGCTACGACATCGAGTGCGATCTCCGCGAGCGCAACCTCTTCGCCGCCTGCAACGCCCGACAGCTCCAGGGCCTCAAGGCACACCAGGCGCTATGGCGGCGTTACGGCCACGACCAGCTCGAGCTGCTGGAAGGTAAAGCCTACCGGCGTGAAATCGGCAGCGACCGCTACACCGGCGCACTGGTCGACCACTCGGGCGGCCACCTCCATCCGCTCAATCTGGTGCTGGGGGAAGCTGCGGCCTTCGAATCGCTCGGTGGCAAGATTTTCGAACACAGCCCCGTGATCAGTCTCGTTCATGGCCAGACGGTAACCGTGAAAACGGCGGATGGCCGGGTTCATGCCGATCGCGTCGTCATGGCCGGCAATGCCTACATGAGCGGCGTCATGCCGGCACTCGAAGGCAAGTCCATGCCCTGTGGTACCCAGATCATCGCTACCGAACCCCTCGGGGAAGATCTCGCTCGCACATTGCTGCCCAATGACATCGCCGTCGAGGACTGCAACTATCTGCTCGACTACTATCGCCTGACGCGCGACAACCGGCTGATCTACGGCGGCGGAGTCAACTACGGCAACGCAGGCCCAGCCAATATCGAAGCGGTCATTCGTCCCAAGATGCTCAAGACATTCCCGCAGCTCAAGGACGTCAGGGTCGACTATGCCTGGAGCGGCAACTTCCTAATGACACTGAATCGGCTGCCGCAGTTCGGCGTCATCAACGACAACGTCTATTACGCCCAGGGCTATTCCGGGCACGGTGTCACCTGCACGCATCTCGCTGGCCGTCTGATCAGCGAGGTGATGACCGGGCGCGCCGAGCGGTTCGAT
>NZ_CEXLVS010000006.1:28983-36289 GCF_982684285.1 Salinicola sp.
CCCTTTCCGGGCGGCAGGCTACTGCGTGTGCCGCTGTCGGCAATGGGCGCCTGGTACTACGAGACTCGCGACAAGCTCGGGATATGAAGGCAGCGCCAAAGACCACGCGAAGATCGATCTCGAAACGACAACGCCCCGGCTCTGCCGGGGCGTTGTCGTCTTGCCGACACGTTACCGAATCAGGTCAGCCACCAACCCAGCAAGAGGAAGCCAAGCGCGGTGACGATTGCCCCGATCATCGTGTAAGGCAGTTGGGTCAAGGCGTGCTGCATCGGCAATACGCCACTGCCCTGGGACGACAGTACGGACGAATCCGAGAAAAAGCAGGCATGGCTACCGAAGCTCGACGCCGACAGCAAAGCGCCCACCACCAGTGGCATCGGCGCGCCCATGTGGGCAGCCATCGGGATCACGATAGGAATCGAGATCACGAATACGCCCCAGGACGAGCCCGTGGCGAACACCACCACGGCCATCGAGACAAAGACGATGGCGGGCAACAGTGCCGGCGTCAGGTAGGGGGCAAGGCCGTCGATCATGAACTCGGTCATGCCGAGCTGATCGTTGATGTCCCGAAGAACGAAACCGACGGCGACGATGGCCAGTGGCAGCATCATGGTACGAAAGCCATCCATGATGGCATCCATCAGCGCCGGGAACGTCACCAGGCGTTGAACCAGATAGAGCACGATGGTGAACAGCGTAGCCGCGGTGACGCCCTTGAGAAGATCGATCTCGAAGTAGGCGCTGGCACCGATCAGCACGGCCATCGGGGCCACGAAGTTGAACATGCCGACCCATACCCTCCCGCGTGGCGTTTCGTCGCCGAGCGGGGAATCAGGAGCGCCTTCGGGTATCGGCCGACCGCCCTTCGCGCGCGCCTCTGCCGCTTTCATCGGCCCGAGATCCGGCACGATGCCAATCGCGACCAGAAACACCAAACCCATGGCTACCCAGCCATAAAGCATGAACGGGATCGACTGGATGTATAGCCACATGCCGGAGCCATCCGTGGCGCCATTCGTCTCCAGCAACTCGGCGAAATACACCGCCCAGGTCGACAAGGGCACGAGGACACAAACCGGGGCGGCGGTAGAATCCACGATATAGGCGAGTTTCTCGCGCGACACCCCGAAGCGATCGGTCAATCGCTTCATCGCGGCCGGCGTTGCCAGGGCGTTTAGATAATCGTCGATGAAAATCAGCACACCCAGCACGGCGGTGCTTATCAAGGATTGGCGCCGCGTTCTGACAAAGCGCCCGATGAAATGGCTGAAGCTCAGCGTACAACCGGACTTTTCGAGCATCGCGATGAAGCCGCCCATCAGGCCACAGACCAGAATCAACCAGGCGATGGTTTCGTTCATCATCACCGACAGCGAAATGTCAGCGAGCTCGCCAATGTAATCGGAGGGCTCGATCAATATCAGACCGGCCAGCGAACCGATTGCCAGCGCTTCCAGGGTACGGTGGGTGACGATGGCCACGGTCAACACGATCAGCGACGGTACCAGGCTGATCCATCCGAACGGCGTGCCGGATTCGTGATGGTAAGTAAGAACGGCAATGGTGACGAGCAGCCCGATGACCAGTGCCAGCGTTCGCCCGGTACTGCGGCGTCCGGGATGGGACGGGGCAAAGGCATGGGGAGAGGTATGACTCATGACCGCCCCCTGCAAGACTCGATGGAAACGGAAACACCAGGGAAAGTTGTGATTATCATCTCGAGGCCCTGTAGCAGTGAAAAAAGCGGTCGCGATCAGACGTGACGCAGATACCAGTCGTACTCGAGCCGACTGACCGCCTGCATTGCCGCCTCGCGTTCGGAGCGGCGATTGGCGAGGAACACCTTCAGGAAATCGGCGCCGAGCGCGGCGTTCAGCACGTCCGAGGCTTCGAGCACGTCCAGCGATTGTGACCAGCTGTTGGTCAATGTCGGCGCGAACTGCTCGTAAGCGTTGCCGGTGACGGCTTCCCCCGGAGAGACCTGCTGGGTGATGCCATGGATCACGGAGGCCAGCAGCGTCGCGAGCACCAGATAAGGATTGGCATCGGCACCGGCGACCCGGTGCTCGATCCGGCGCGCCGCGTTGTTGCCGGAGGGAATGCGCAGCGCCACCGAACGGTTGTCGTAACCCCAGGTGGGCGTCATGGGCACGTAAAGGCCCGGCTGAAAGCGCCGGAAAGAGTTGAGATTGGGCGCGAACAGCGCCATCGATGCCGGCATCATGGTCATGAGCCCGCCGATCGCATGCCGCAGGGTGTCGGTCCCCAGCGGATTCTCGTCCTCGGCGGCAAAGACGTTTCGGCCCGACTCGTCGAGCAGGCTCATGTGCACGTGCATGCCGTTGCCGGCCTGACCGCCGTAAGGCTTGGCCATGAACGTGGCCTCGAAGCCGTGTCGGAGCGCCACGCCCTTGATCAGGCGCTTGAGCAGGACGGCACTGTCGCAGGCATGCAGCACATCATCGGTGTGGATGAGATTGATCTCGAACTGACCCGGTGCGCACTCCTTGAGCGCGGTATCCAGCGGCAATCGCTGAACTTCCGCCGCCGCCTGAATGTCTTCCAGGAAATCGGCGTACTCGTCGAGCTCGCTGATCGAGTAGAGCTGGCTTTCGGTGGCACGTTCACCGGTGGCTGGCGACCGCGGCGGCTGAGCCATGCCAAGGTCATCGCGAGAGCGGTCGATCAGGTAGAATTCGAGCTCGAGAGCCACGACCGCCCTGCATCCGAGCTCCGCCAGGCGTCGGATCTGACGGGCGAGCACGTTACGCGGATCGGCAAAGAAGGGGCCGCCCTCATCGTCACGCATATCCATCAGCAGCTGCGCCTGCTTTCCCCCGCGTAGCCAAGGCGTGGGCATGAGGGTGCCGGGAATGGACCGACAGATTTGGTCGCCATCACCGGTCTCGAGGCCGAGCCCGGTCTCCTCCACCGTGTTTCCGGTGATATCGAGCGCAAAGACCGATCCAGGCAGGCTGACGCCATCCCGATAGACCTTTTCGAGATTGCCGCGGGGTATACGCTTACCTCGCATGACCCCGTTGAGATCGCTCAACAGCAAGTCGATGCTGTCTATTTCGGGGTGGAGGGCGAGAAAATCACGCGCCTCGTCGGCGGCAAGGGTGGACATGATGTCACCTGTGAACGTTTGTCTTGATCGTCGATATCTTTTCGTCGAGGCCGATTGTTGTCAAATTATTTACGCCAAATGACTGTTGGAAGAAATGAAAAAGCAGACAGAAATTACAATAAACTCTTTTAAAACATATATTTAATATTAACTTGCGGCCATCATGACCACTTTGGCTTGGCAAGAAATATGAACCCCGGTATGTTGAGCAAAACATAACACTAGCCATGACACAGGAGGCTCCATGGCCATTCGACCTCTGGTTGGCGTCATTGCCTGCCGCCGCATCGTGGAGGGCCACCCCGCCCACATGGTCACCGACAAGTACGTGCGTACCCTCCGCGACTATGGGCTGGAGCCGGTCATGCTCCCGGTATGGGAGGACGTGGAGACGTGTGCCGCCGGGGCGCTGCTGGACCGCCTCGACGGTCTGGTGCTGACGGGGAGCTACACCAACGTCCTACCGGATCGCTACGGTGCCAACCGCATTGCCGAGAATACGCGAGAAGATCGTGACCGTGATTCGGCGGCAATGACATGGATTCCCCTGGCGCTCGAGCGTTGCCTGCCCTTGCTCGGCATCTGTCGTGGCTTCCAGGAGTTCAACGTCGCGTTCGGCGGGACCCTCTATCAGGCTGTCCAGAAAGTGGAAGGCAAACTCGATCATCGCGAACCGGAGGGCGACAGATCGGAAAAGTACTCGCCGACCCACTCGCTCGATATTCGACCCGGCGGTCGGCTGGCAGCGCTCTTCCAGGAACCCCGAGCCAGCGTCAACTCGCTGCATCAACAAGGCATCGATCGTCTGGGTGAAGGCCTGCGCGTCGAGGCGGTTGCCCCGGATGGCCTCATCGAGGCGGTGTCGGTGATCGATGCGCCGAACTTCACCCTGGCGGTGCAATGGCACCCCGAGTGGCAGCCGAGAGAGCATCCTCTCTACGCCGCTATCTTCGAGGGGTTTGCCAGCGCCTGCCGTGGCGATGCCACCTGAACGCACGCTAGAGATGCTTTCACGATGAGAACCACGCCAATGACACCGTCAGACGCGGCAAGACTCAAGGCGCTCGACCGCGCTCACTACCTGCACCCTTTCACCGACTTCAAGGCACTGGGTAACGAAGGCAGTCGCCTCATCACCGGTGCCCACGGCGTCTATATCGAGGACGACGAAGGCCGGCAGATCCTGGATGCGATGGCGGGGCTGTGGTGCGTCAACCTGGGCTACGGCCGCCAGGAGCTGGTCGATGCCGCTACCCGGCAGTTGCAGCAGCTGCCCTACTACAACAGCTTCTTCAAGACGACCCACCCGCCGGCGGCCGAGCTGGCCGAAGTCCTCTGCGGCCTGGCGCCGGATCCTATCAACCGCGTGTTCTTCACCGGCTCCGGCTCCGAGGCCAACGACACGGTGTTACGCATGGTGCGCCGCTACTGGGCGCTCAAGGGTCAGCCCGACAAGCAGTGGGTCATCGGCCGCGACAACGCCTATCACGGCTCGACGGTGGCCGGCATGAGCCTGGGCGGCATGGCGCCGATGCAGGCCCAGGGCGGGCCCTGCGTGCCGGGCATCGCCCATATCCGCCAGCCGTACTGGTTCGACGAGGGACGGGAGATGTCGCCCGAAGCGTTCGGCAGGGTCTGCGCCGACGACCTGGAGGCGCGCATTCAGGCGCTGGGGCCGGACAAGGTCGCGGCCTTCATCGCCGAGCCGGTGCAGGGCGCGGGAGGCGCAATCATCCCGCCGGAGAGTTACTGGCCGGCGATCAAGGAGGTGCTGTCGCGCTACGACATCCTGCTGGTCATGGATGAGGTCATCTGTGGCTTTGGTCGCCTGGGCGAGTGGTTCGGCAGCGTCCACTACGGTCTCGAACCGGATTTGATGTCGGTCGCCAAAGGCTTGTCATCAGGCTATCTGCCGATCGGTGGCGTACTGGTCGGCGATCGTGTCGCCCGGGTGCTGATCGACGACGGCGGCGAATTCCATCACGGCTTCACCTACTCCGGGCATCCTGCCTGTGCCGCCGTTGCACTCGAGAACCTCAGGTTGATGGCAGCCGAAGGTGTCGTCGAGCAGGTGCGCCAGGTGACGGGGCCGTATCTGGCGAAGCACTGGAAGGCGCTCGAACGACATCCGCTCATTGGCGAGGCACGCTCGCTGGGGCTGATCGGCGCGCTCGAGATCGTGGCCGATGGCGCCACCGGCGCGCGTTTCGACAAATCCCTCAAGGCCGGCGAGACCTGTCGAGACGTCTGTTTCGAGCTCGGACTGGTCATGCGCTCCGTGGGTGACACGATGATCATCTCCCCCCCGCTGGTCATCACCGAGGCGCAGATCGACGAGCTGATCGCGCTGGCGACCGCCGCACTGGATGAAACGGCACGCCGGCTGCAGGCCCGAGGGGCCACCATTTCGGCAACGAAGGAGACATTCACATGAGCCTGACGCCAACGCTGGCCGACTGGCAGGCCAGAGCCGCCGCCGTTACCGCCAATCTGGAGACACGCGCCTTCATCGACGACGAGTTCGTGGCGGCCGAAAGCGGCGAGACCTTCGCCACGGTCAACCCCGCGACGGGGGACACCCTGGCCGACGTGGCGAGCTGCGATGCCGCCGACGCCGACAAGGCCGTGACCGTGGCCCGCGCGGCGTTCGAACGCGGTGACTGGGCCCGGCTGGCGCCTACCGAGCGCAAGCTCGTCATGCTGCGCCTGGCCACGCTGATGGAGAGCCATCGCGATACGCTGGCCCTGCTCGACACGCTGGACATGGGCAAGCCGATCAACAGCGCCCAGAGCGATGTCAGCGGCGCCATCGGCTGCATCCGCCACCAGGCCGAGTCGATCGACAAGCTCTACGGCGAAGTGGCGCCGACCGGTGACGATACCCTTGCGCTGGTGCTGCGCGAACCGCTGGGGGTCGTCGCCGCCATCGTGCCGTGGAATTTCCCGCTGATGATGACGGCCTGGAAGGTCGGCCCCGCCCTCGCCGCGGGTAACAGCGTCATTCTCAAGCCCTCCGAGAAGTCACCGCTCTCCGCCCTGTACCTGGCCTCGCTGGCGCGAGAGGCGGGCCTGCCGAGCGGCGTCTTCCAGGTGCTGCCGGGCTTCGGCCACACCGTCGGCAAGGCCTTGGCACTCTCCATGGAGGTCAACTGCCTCGCCTTCACCGGCTCGACCGGCGTCGGCAAGCAGCTGCTGCAGTATGCCGGGCAATCCAACCTGAAGCGGGTGTACCTCGAATGTGGCGGCAAGAGCCCGAACATCGTCTTCGCCGACTGCAAGGATCTGGACCGGGTGGCCCGCCACGCCGCCGAGGCGATCTTCTACAACCAGGGGGAGGTCTGCATCGCCGGATCCCGCCTGCTGGTGGAAAACAGCGTGCGCGACGCCTTCGTCGACAAGCTGCTCGCCGCCGCCGAATCGATGCAGCCGGGCGATCCGCTGGATCCCGACAGCTTCATGGGCGCCATCGTCGACCGTACGCAGTACGAGCGGGTGCTGGACTATATCCGCCAGGGCGTGGAAGAAGGGGCGCGGCTGCGCATGGGCGGCAAGTCGCTCGACGGGCCGGGCCTGTTCATCGGCCCGACCGTCTTTGACGGTGTCACCGACGACATGGTCATCGGCCGGGAGGAGATCTTCGGCCCGGTGCTTTCGGTATTCGGCTTCGATACCGAGGAGGAGGCGATCGCGATGGCCAACGACAGCGACTATGGGCTGGCGGCTGGCTTCTGGAGCCAGGACATCGATCGCATCATGCGGGTCACGCGACGCCTTCACTCCGGCCAGGTCTTCGTCAACAACTGGGCCGGCGGCGACCAGACCGTACCCTTCGGCGGCGTCAAGCAGTCCGGCAACGGGCGCGACAAGTCGCACCACTCGCTGGAGGAGTACTCCGAGCTCAAGAGTGTCTGGATGTCGCTATCGCCGTGAAGCCGTCATGAACCGAGCCGCTCGTGGCAGGCTGCCACGAGCGATCAGAACGTCTTGGCGGGCGTGGCGCAGCTGACCAGACGGCAGGCCGACTTGCCGGGATTGCGGAAGCGGTGCGGTATGTTGGTGTTGAAGTAGTACGCCTCGCCTGCCACCAGCAGCCGTGTCTGGGCACCGATGGTGATCTCGATCTCGCCGTCGAGAATCACCCCGGCCTCCTCTCCCTGGTGCGCGATCATC
>NZ_CEXLVS010000006.1:36299-39724 GCF_982684285.1 Salinicola sp.
GGCCCGGTATCGCGGCCGGCCGGGTAGGTCTCGATCATGAACGACAATGCCCGCGAATCGCGGTTGGCGCCCACCAGCTTGTAGATCACGTCACCGCTGCCGACGTCCGTCAGCTCGTCGGCGCCGTAGAAGACCTGGTTGCGGTTCTCCAGGTCCATGGTGAAGAAATCCCCCACGCTCATGGGGATGGCATCGAGGATCTTCTTCAGCGAACTGACGGAGGGGCTGACCTTGCCCTGCTCGATCAGCGACAGGCTCGAATGCGTGACACCGCAGCGCTTGGCCAGCTCCCGCTGGGAAATTCCGCGTAGGGTTCTCAGAGCCCGCAGGCGGGCACCGACATCATCAGACATCCATTCTCTTCCTCAGGCGATGGTCACCGTACGCCGGGGATACCGGACGGGAGCGACTCGCGGTTGAACCAGTTTTCGAGAATCAGCTGGGCGGCGATGCCGTCGACGCCACGATCGCGGTAGTTGCCCTTGTGGCCCTGCTCCCTGGCGATCTGCTTGGCGGCGCGAGTGGTACCGCGCTCGTCGAACATCTCCACCGGCTTGCCGAAGCGGCCGTGCAGCCGATTGCCGAACTTGCGCGCCCGCACGCTCATGTCGGACTCGCTGCCGTCGTCGTGGATCGGCAGCCCCACCACCAGCAGGTCCGGCTGCCACTCCTCCAGGAGCTTCTCGACGACGACCCAGTCGGGAATGCCGTCGCGGGCGGGCAGCGGCTCCAGGCCACTGGCGGAGCGCAGCATCTCGTTACCGACCGAGACGCCGATGCGTCGGGTACCGTAGTCGAACGCCATCACCAAACGCTGCCCGACCCGGTCACCGGTTACCGATGCCATCAGGCGTGCCCGGCGTCGCGGGTCATCAGGTTGAGATCGACGCCGAGGATACCGGCGGCGGCGCTCAGGCGCTGCTCCGGCGGGCGATCGAACAGGATCGCGGCGTCACCCTCGGCGATCAGCCAGGTGTTCTGCTTGAGCTCGTCCTCGAGCTGGCCGGATTTCCATCCCGCGCAGCCCAGTGTCACCAGATAGTGCTCGGGGCCGCGCCGCTGGGCGATCACCTGCAGCATGTCCATCGATGTGGTCAGCGCCAGACCCTCGGCGACCTGGATGCTGGAGTCCCAGTCGCTGGCGTTGCCGCGATGCAGGATGAAACCGCGATCGCGATAGGTCGGCCCGCCGTTGTAGACCAGCACGTCGTTGTGCGGGCCGGGCTCGGATTCGATGTCGAGCTGTTCGAACAGCCCATCCAGGGTCAGCTCGGAGGGCCGGTTGACGATGACGCCCAGGGTGCCGTCGTCATCGTGGTCGCAGAGATAGGTCAGCGTCCCGGCAAAGTTGGGATCTTCCAGGTGCGGCATCGCCATCAGGAAGTAGTGCTTGAGGCTCTGCATCGGCGTAGGCATGGATGTTGGCCTGATCGTTGGCATAGGACTCCATCGGACATCACACAGCGATCCGGCGCTCGAGCCGCGAGCGCCGGTCATAGGGGAAATGGGCTCATTGTAACACCTCTGCCCCTCCAGGCTCTCAGCCCCGGCCCTCCAGCCGTCCGGCGATCGCGGTCATCAGCAGCCCGGCGATGTCGGTGCCGCGCTGGTCGTCGATCTCGCGCACGCAGGTGGGGCTGGTGACGTTGATCTCGGTGATGTAGTCGCCGATCACGTCGAGACCGACGAACAGCAACCCCTTGTCGCGAATCATCGGCTGCACCTGCTCCACCAGCCAGTAGTCGCGATCGGTCAGCTCGCGGGAGACGCCGCGCCCGCCGGCGGCCAGGTTGCCGCGGGTCTCGCCGGCGCTGGGGATGCGCGCCAGGCCGTAGGGCACCGGTTCGCCGTCGACCAGCAGGATGCGGGTGTCGCCATCCTTGATCTCCGGCAGATAGCGCTGGGCCATGATCTGGCGCTGGCCGCGCTCGGTGAGCTGCTCGATCACCGCGCCGAGATTGCGGCCCTCGGGGCCGATATGGAAGATGCCGGTGCCGCCCATGCCATCCAGCGGCTTGAAGATGGTGTCGCCATGCTCGGCCTGGAAGGCGCGCAGCACCGCGTCGCGGCACGACACCACCGTCGGCGGGATGCAGTGGGCGAACTGCTGGGCGAACAGTTTCTCGTTGCACTCGAACAGCGCCCGGGTCGGGTTGACCACCAGCGTGCCCTCGCGCTCGGCAAACGCCAGCAGGTGCACGGCGTTGAGGAAGTGGCCGTCCACCGGCGGGTCCTTGCGCATCAGGATCACGTCCAGCTCACCCAGCGGCATCGCCTCGCGCTCGCCGAGGTCGAACCAGTGCTGCGGATCTCGATGCACCTTGAGCGGGCGCGCGCTGCCCATGGCGCGCCCCTCGTAGAGGTAGAGATCCTCCTGCTCGAGATAGTGGAGCGACCAGCCCATCGCCTCCGCCGCCCACAGCAGCGCCAGGGTGGTGTCCTTCTTGTAGGTGATGTCGGCGATGGGGTCCATCACCACGCCGAGCTTGACGGTGTTCTGACTCATCGGTGAAGTCTTCCCAAAGAGAGATTGAATGGGTCGCAGTATGACGCAGCCCAGGTCTCATCTGTAGGGGGGCGGAGTAAACCGAAGCGCGGGCGATCGGTCGTGACCAGCGCTCGCCGCTCATTCGGCAGCGGCCGACGACGGCCTACGGGACTAAAGGCTAGGTCTCACGGGACGCCAAAGCGACCAACGTATAATGTATACATTAGTCGTTTAGGCGCAATCTCGGTGCAGAAGCGCATCGATGGACCGACAACCGGGCTCGCGCCTGGCGCCGACATACCCCGACGCAGAAGCCGTCTCGAGTCGGCTTCCGTCCGGCGGGTTCGAGCTCTTCCGGCACGGCGCTTCCCTGTCGTGCCACGACATGTTGATCGCAGGATCGACGCGTCAGTTGGATGCCCTCAATCGGAGATCGCCTGCATGACCGTCCAGAACCCAATGTCTCGCCCCCTCCTCGCTATCCTGATGGCCGCCGCGGCGGTGCTCGTGCCTTTCGCCAACGCCCAGGCCGCCACGACGCTCAACTTCGCCCACACCCATCCGGTGGAGGACGCCCAGCATCTCGCCGCGGAGCATTTTGCCGATCTCGTCGACGAGCGCAGCGGCGGCGATCTGCAGATCCGCGTCTACCCCAGCGGACAGCTGGGCAGCGACACCGCCCTGGTGGCCAGCGCCCGCGGCGGCCAGGTCGATATCGTGCTGACCGGCAACCCTTACTACACCGGCCTGGTCGGCGAGCTGAACGTGCTCGACCTGCCGTTTCTATTCGACGACTACGCCCATGCCTATGCCGTGCTGGACGGCGAGATCGGTCAATCCCTGCTCGCCAGGCTCGGCGATCACGACCTCGAGGGGTTGGCGTTCTGGGAGATCGGCTTTCGCAACCTGACCAACTCCCGGCATCCGGTGGAGAGTG